>JAXDCR010000062.1:0-20031 GCA_034677845.1 Bacteroidales bacterium
TTCACACCCCTGTTGAAGCTTTCGCGGGCAGTCAGGCTTTTGTTGTAATAACTGTAGTATTCCCATATGCTGTCCTTCAATGTGTTAAAGTAAACACCCCTGGCGGCCACTGAGCCGTTTTCATACAACAGGGTCGCATGAGCTGTCATTCCCGTATCATCATAGTCAAGGACAGCTTTCAGTGCACCGCTCTCATAGTAGCGCTTCATCACACCGGCAGGTCGGTCATCCCTGAAATATCCCTTGTACATGGGTCTGCCGTTCTCATAGGATTTCTGCCACCAGCCCTGTTTCAGGTTCCTGCTGTCGGTCTGGTTGAACAGGGTGTCGGACTGTGCGAAAGCAGATATGCTGAACAGCAAACACCATACGGAAAATATGGAAATGCCTGTCTGTTTCATTTCAGGGATAACTGGTGTCAAAGATAGCAAAAAGCGCCCTCATGCTCAAACGAACGATCCTTTCCCCATTATGGCACCAATGTTGACCTTCCTGGCCGTTTCACTGAATGCCCAGAACCTTAAAATAAGGTAACCTCGCAGGCATTCATCTGGTGAGCATGAGTCTGAACGCCGGTGTCAGCATTGACCAGGCTCTGGATTTAATGATACAGACATATGTGCCTGCCTTCGAAAAGAACTTTCCAGGTGTGAAGGTCTACATGGCAAAGGGTGTGCGCGGGGAAAACCCCTACCGTATTAATGAGATCGTTATTATGGACAACGATGGGGTACGCAACAGGTACTTTGATGCGGAAGGGGCCTATTGTATCATTCAGTAAGAAACTGACGGGAGTATAATTTCATTTAACCACAGGCGTCATGAAGACAGTGGTGGCTATCTGCTGTTCATACCTGCTGCCGGCCCGCAAGAAGAGTGCATCATGGGTTGACCCGGTAGTTGCCCTGTTAACGGCCGTTTTCATTCATAAAGCAGGTAAAGCACCGGCACGATTATAAGTGTCAGCAGGGTCGACAGCGTCAGTCCCCCTATGATGGTCCACCCCATCGGCGCCCACAGTGTACCGCCGCCGATGGTCAGCGGCAGCAGACCCCCCACGGTCGTCAGGGCAGTCAGCAGTATTGGCGTGAATCTGGTTTTACCTGCTTCCATGAGTGCTTCGCGGGCCGGCCTGCCGGCAGACACAAGCTTGTTTGTATAGTCAACCAGAATGATGCTGTTGTTGACAACGATGCCGACCAGGCTCACTGCACCGACAAAGGCGGTAAAGGAAAAAGGATTGCCCGTGAGAAACAGGGCGATCAGCGCTCCGGTTACAGCCATGGGTACAGCCGAGAAGATGATGAGGGACTGTTTCAAGGAACGGAACTGAAGGACCAGCAGGGCAAGGATCAGCATGGCAGCCACCATCAGGGCCCTGAACATGCCGCCAAAGCTTTCCTGACGGCTTTCCAGCTCCCCGGTGAACCGGTACCCGTAACCGTCGGGCCATGGATAAGCTTCCAGCCAGGGGGTGAGCTCCCCGATCACCCCGTCGAGATAGTAGCCTTTCTGAATATCGGCCGTGACGGTGGCGCATCGCCTGAGGTCAAAGTGGGAAATAATACCCCTGGAGGGCTCAAAAGATATGGCGGCAAGCTGGGAAAGGGGAATGTACCGGTTTTGCTGTGACCTGACATAGATCTCGGCCAGATCTCCGACGGACAGTGTGTCACCCTGCCTGATTCTCAGAACGATATCATACACCTTGCCTTCCTCATCATGGTACTCTGAAACCGGAGTTCCGGCCACATATGCCCTGATTGACCTGTCAATGTCAGATACCGCCACGCCGAACATGGCGGCCTTGTCTCTGTTGATGGAAACCTTAAGGTCCGTGCTGATCCTGCTTGTCTGGTTGTCTATGTTCACCAGTCCCCCTACCTGGTGAAATTCGTTTTCGATCTGACCGGCAATTGTCTGCAGGGTGCCCAGGTCGTCGCCCGTGATTTTGACTGCCACCGGTGCCTCGATCGGGGCACCCTGCTCGAGTTCCTTGATTTCGATCCGCGCGGAGGTAATCCGGCTGAAGCTATGTCTCAGGTTGCCGATAAGAGCGTCGAACTCTCTGACGCGGTAGGCTGACAGTTCCACGTAGATCTCCGCAAAATTGCTCTGGAACAGCTTGGGTACAAGGTTATAGTATATTCGCGGGTTACCGTGGCCCACGTTGGTGGCATACCTTTTGACCAGGGGTATCGTATCAAGCATTCTTTCAACGATGCGGGCGGCCTTGTCGGTAGCCTGTATGTCTGACTGTTCCGGTGTCGTTATGCGGATTAGGAACTGGTTTTTCTGTGCTTTGGGAAAGAAACTAACCCCGATTGTCATGGCCAGCGCCAGAGACGCCAGGAAAACGACCACCGAAATGAAGAGCACCCTGCGGGGATTCCGGATGGAATATTCAAGCATCCTGGAGTAGGGGCCTTCAATAATCCTGTCGAGGAACCTGCGCAGGAAAAGCAGTCGCTGCCTGCCTGAGGGGGCCCTGAGAAAAATGCCTCCCAGATAGGGTGTCAGTACCAGCGAAACAAGCAGTGAGGCCAGCAGGGTCAGGATGACCGTTACCGGAAGACTCTGGATGAATTTGCCTGCCTTGTCCGGCATCATCATGATGGGAATGAAGGCAAGCTGTGTTGTCAGGGTGGAGCTGATGACAGCCAGGGACAGCTGGCTGGTGGCCTCTATCGAAGCGGTCACGGGGGCAATGCCTTTGCGGATAAACCGTTCCATGTTCTGGGTGATGACAATGGAGTTGTCAACCAGCATACCCAGCACGATCACCAGCGCGGCAACGGAGATTTGCTGGAGTCCGAATCCTGCCATATCAACCCATCCGATGCCGATTATGGTTGAAACGGGCACGGCAAGCATGACAAGCAGGGATACCCTGAAGCCGAGCGAGAAAAAAATGATGATGCCGACAAGTATCATTCCCTGTGCCAGGTTGCCAAGAAAACCGTTCACCCTTTCCCGCACGCTGTCGGTCTGGTCGAAAACGGTTTCAAGGCTGATGCCTTCGGGCAGCTTTTCTTTTGACATTGTGACCGCCTCCTGAATTTCTTTGCGGAGCCTGAGCAGGTTGATATCTTCCTTCTGCTTGACCGTGAGGAAAACGGAACGGCGGCCGTTGAAGCGGGTGATCCAGGTGGGGTCCTCATACCCGTAATCAACCGAGGCCACATCTTCAAGAAAAATGAGATTGCCCTGCCAGGAGCCGACGGCAGTGTTGCGCACTTCCTCCAGGTTCTGATAGGATCCGCTTGTCCTGATATTCAGCTTTATGTCATCCGCACGGATGCTCCCTCCCGGAATGTTAAGGTTGTTGCTCACGATGGCAGCCCCGACCTGGTCAAGCGAAACATTCATGAATGCCATCTTTACCGGATCCAGTGCGATGCGTATCTCCTGTTCCGGAATGCCGCACAGGTCGACTGACCTGATGCCGCTGATCTGTTCAATGCGCCTCTTGAGTTTCAAGGCCTCTTCCTCGAGGGTTCTGTACGTGGCTGAATCTGAAACGAACGCCAGCTGCAGGACGTTCACGTCGCTGCTGCTCCATCTGCTCACGGCGAGCTCATAGATTTCTTCTGGCAGCTTGCTGCGGATCGCATTGATCTGCTGCACCACCTCGCTGAACTTTTCCTTTTCGTCGGTGCCGAAAATAAATTCGACCGAGCAATAAACCATGCCGTCTCTGGTGGTTGTTTCTATGCGCTTGATGTCCTCCAGCTCATGGATGGCTTCTTCGACGGGAGTGACGATGAGCTCCTCAAGGTCTTCCGGATCTGCCCCGGGAAGCACGATGACTATGCTTGCTCCTGGCAGGGTGATGGGAGGATCCTCTGTACGTGGCATGGTGAAGAAGGCATGTATGCCAAGCACGATGAACATGAGGAACAGGATCAGCATAAAGTGGTGGTTATCAGAGGCCAGTCTGGGGATGTTCATGGGGTTTGTCGGTTTAATTAATGCTGTCTCCGCGAATGACCTGCACGGCCGTGCCATTGTCAATGAACTGGTGGCCGCTGGTGACGACCTCCATGATTTCACCGGCCCTGCCGGAAGCATACAGATGGTCTCCGCGGATGGCCTCCACGTTGACTGCGGTAAGGGTTGCCACTCCGCCTTTGAGGACATATACCCGGGCGGTTCCGCCGTTTCCGCTGACAAGTGCATTGGCAGGTATCAGGCTGTACCAGGACTTGTCGGAGGGATATATGTCTGCTTTCCCGATCATTCCGGCAGCGACATCCGTTGTTTCACCTTCCAGCGTAAGCTCCACGTTAAAAGTCCCCGTGTAGGGATCCGCCATGCCGCTGATACCGGTGACGGTGGCACGGAATTGCTTCTGCGGCCACGGATCCAGTGAGATGAATGCCGAATCTCCCCGGACAATGCTGACCACATCCCGGTCTGCCAGGCTTGCATGCAGTACCCACGGGCTGTCTGTAGACCCGAACAGGAACACCGGCATCCCTTCGCCTATCAGCTCACCCGGAGAGGCCAGTTTCCTGAGTATTTTCCCGTTGGCGGGGGCTCTGATCTCACTGTGCTCAAAGTTGAAATCAGCGGCGGCAAGGATCTGCCTGGCCATTTCCAGCGCTGTCTGCGCGTTCTGGTACTGTTCGAGCGTGGCAACGCTGTCGCGGTACAGGTTTTCGACCCTGAAGAAATCCCTTTCGGCCTTGCCGGCTGCAAGTTCAGCCTGGGTTTTGGCGGACAGGAACTCAGATTGCTTCAGGCGGGCCAGCAGCTGACCTGCTTTCACCCACTGGCCCTCTTCCGCATTCACCAGTTCAATGACCCCGCCCTTTTTAAAGCTGAGTTTCACCTCGTCTTTTGTGGTTATTCTGCCTGCCGCGCTGACCGGGATGCTGGTATATTCCGTTCTCACGACCACCGTGGTGACGAGGGGTGGTTCAGACTGCGCCCTCTGTTCGGGCTTTTCCCGGCATGATATCAGCAGAAACGGGATGATCAGGGAGATATAGTTGCGGTTCATGGTTGAAGGGTATAGTATGCGTTAATGTCCTCATCGGCTGTTATGCGCAGCAAGCGGAAACAGGCGGCGAGGTAGTCGTATTTCTTGATAATCCGGTTCATGGAACTCAACGTCCATTGCGTTCTTGCGTCGGTATATTCAAGCATGGAAGCCTGTCCGTTTTCGTACCTGAGCCTGGCCATGTCAAAAATCTTTCTCATGGCCTGTTCCTCCGCCGCTGAAGCTTCCATTGTTTTTCCGGCAGCCTGAAGCGCGTACCAGGCGTCCAGCGCTTCCATCTCGATCTGCTGCCTGGCGTCCAAAGTGCCTTTCTCTGCGATCTGCCGTTCCAGCAAAGCCTGCCTGAGCTTTTCCCTTTCCTGGAATCCTCCAAAAATATTCCAGCGCAACACAACGGAAGCCAGCAGGTAATCATACTGACCGGTGAACCGGTACTGCTCGCCCTGGAAACCATAGTCAGCGGCAGCATACAGTGAAGGCAGGCTGTTTGTACGGTACATCTTTACCTGGAAAGATGCCGCATCTCCGACTTCCTTCAGCTGCCATAGCTCCTCCCGGTTCTGAAGGGCCAGGGCGATGACTGCCTCAGGTGAATCATACCTGATGCCGGTATGCAGCGAATCGTCAGCCAGGATCTCGCTCCCGGAAGGCTGCCCTGTCAGGTAATTGAAATAGCTGCGGGCCAGCTGCCTGTCGCGCAGGGCATCGGCGATTTCCTGGTCGACCTTGAGGTCTTCCGCACGTGCCCTGTACAGGGCTTCCGGCGTGACTTTTCCGTTAGCCAGCAGCCGTTCGTTAACCCTGATGTACTCAAGTGAAAGTTGTTTGGCATCATTCAGCCAGTCGAACACTTCAGATGCCTTAAGGTAACTGAGGTAGGCTTCGCGTATATCTGCCACCAGCTGTCGAGTTGAAACTTCCATACCCTGGCCGTCCGCGGCCGACAATGCCTTCCTGATCCGCAGGTTATAGTAAAGCCGGGTGCTGAACAGGGGCTGGGTCAGGCTGAGCTTGGTTTCATGCTCCTTCTCGCGCAGGAAATATATCTCCTCGTTCCTGAACTGTTCAGGTGTGATGAGTCGGATTTCAGGATTGGCCAGGTTGTTGATCAGGCTGTAGCCGTTGAAAATGTCAAGCAGGGGAAAACTGATGGTCCTGCCGCCTTCCGCACGGGAATACCGGGCATTGAAAGACAGTGATGGCAGATACATGCCTCGGGCTTCTGCGACTTCAGACAGCATTACCTGGTGATCCAGTTTTTCTTGCTGCAGCTTCAGGTTGGATGACAGGGCCATTGCTATGTACCGGTCCAGGGCAGCATTCTGTGCCCCCAGTCTGACTATCGAAATTGTCAGCAGGAATATGGCGGTTTTACATGTTTTCATTGGTGTCGGGATTTCTGAAGATGCCGTCTTTCAGGACGTGAAACTGGTGCAGCAACAGGTCATCTGCGGCAGAACCGACAGGTTCGAGGAAAGGCGATTTGCAGCGGATGAACTGAAGCACCCCGTTCACCTGTGACCAGAGTATCACTGCCAGTTCTTTGGCAGGTATATCGCGGCGGATCGTGCCATCCCTGCCTCCTTTTTCAATGACCCTGGCAAATACCATGAGGGGAGACTCCGGTTTAAGTATATAATCATGGTAAGCCGGGTCAACACCTGTCATTGCGGAGGATTCAAAAGACATAATGGCGTTGAAATAATTTGGGAAGTCATTTACATATTTCAGGTATGCCCTTGCAATCGCCATCGTGTTTTCCGCTCCTGTCAGATCCTCCTCACAGGCTTTCCTGAGTTCCAAAGCCAGCAGGTCCAATCCCCTCAGACAAATCGCATAATGCAAGTCCTCCTTGCTCTGGAAATACAGGTACAGGGTGCCCTTGCTGAGCTCTGCCTCCCCGGCCACGTCATCCATGGTGGAGCTGCTGAAGCCTTTACGGAAGAAAACCTTTTCTGCAGCGTCAATTATGTCGTTGCGCCGCTTCAGTTTTTCCCTTTCTTTTCTTTCGCTGATGCCCATGCCTAAGTCAATAAATGGTAAATTAAAAAATGACCATAAGTCATAAAATGAATAAAAATAAATAAATATATTTTATTTAAAAAAATATCTGATATAAATTTTATTAACGTTGATTAAACAATTGCAGCGGATACCTGGAGGTGATCAAAACAACTGCCGGGGAAATGCCCGGTTTTTCTGTCTGCCTGTCAGCCGTTAACAAAAACGGGTTAAGTTTCGCGACGGATCACTCGGTAACCAGGTTGAAGGCCCCCTTGACAAGGATATCGCGGATAATGGTGTCACTCATGATTTCGGTATATTCCTCACCGGCTTGTCCTGTTTCTACATAAACCCTTTTGAGACGGATGTTTCCGTCTGTCTCGTCCTTTCTCACGAAAACGAAAGATTTCTCGCCATCCTGCTGAACGGCTTCGTTCGGCAGTCCGTATGCCTGTCTGCCTCTTGCGATGATTTCAGCTTCAATATACATACCGTTTACCAAGTCTCTGTAATCCCTTTCCCCGATCTTGCCGTAAACGACTGCCGACTTTGATTCCGCATCGACTGACCTTCCGGCCGTCATCACGGTACCGGGATGCCAGGCGCCGAGCGACTGCGTGCCCCTGTACCTGACAGGCTGTCCCTTTTCTATCCGAAGGAGGTCCTTTTCAAAGACGGATAGTTTAAGCTGCAGCTGCCGGAGATCAATAATCTCCATGACAGTCTGCTGTGATTCAACATAGGTGCCAAGGTATATGTCATGCAGGGTGACGAAACCCCCCAGAGGCGCCACCACGCTGATTTCCGGAACGATGTTTCCCTGTTCGACGGAAGCAGGATCCAGGTTGACCAGCTCGAGCTTGGTCTTCAGTGCTTCGAAGGCAGCCAGTGTTGAAAAATAGTCGCTTTCTGCAGCAACCAGCGATTTCTGAGAGGTTATGTTACCGTTTATCAGTTCCTTTTGCCGGTTATATTCTGACTGGCTGTACTGCAGCCTGTGGTAGGTCTGCAGGTACTCCTGCTGCAGGTCGATGTAGGCGGTGTTTTCGAGGGTGAACAGGATCTGGCCTTTGTTCACCGGCTGGCCTTCTGTCACAAGGATCCGCCTGACCACACCCGGTATCAGGGTACTGATCAGGGCCTTGCCTTCAGGCGCAACTTCTATTGTCCCGTTCACGCGTATGACATCCTCAAAAAGAAAAGTGTCCATGTCAGCAAGCACCATTCCTGCTGCAGTAAACTGATCTCTCGTTATCAAAGTCTCATTTTCGGGGATGGCGGATGATGGCATGTCACCCGTGCTGCCGGTTCTGTGGTGGCAGGAAGCAAATGTCAGCATGACAGACAGCATGCCTGGAAATAACAGTTCTCTGGTCATGGTGTGTCTAATATGTTATATAATTAATCTCAAACCGTCTGATAGTTAAAGGTTTTCAGGTTATCAGTCCTGGTTTCAGTTGCCTTTTCAAGGCTCTGTAAATCCGGGAAAAAGTTTGTCTTGCCGTTCTGAAAACTTCTGTCTGATATGGTGAAGATCTCCCCTTCCGTCAGTTCCTTTTCCTGAGCTTTTACGGCTCCAAGGCAGAATATGAGCAGCAAAACGGCCAGCGTCCTGCTCCGGATGAGTCCCGGTGGCCAAAGGCGGATTCCCTCAACTCTGTCGAAGATCGAATAAAGCAGGGGCAGGGCCACCATGGTCAGCATGGTCGAAGTGATCAGTCCCCCTATCACAACCGTTGCCAGCGGACGCTGCACCTCGGCGCCGGCAGAGGTGGATATGGCCATGGGAAGGAATCCCATGGCGGCTGAGGCAGCCGTCAGCATGACGGGCCTGAGTCTTTCCCTTGTGCCGGTCAGTATCCTTTCCTTCATATCGATGACACCTTTTGATTTCAGGTCCTTAAGGTGCTCTATCAGCACAATGCCATTCAGCACGGCAATGCCGAACAAAGCGATGAATCCAACGCCGGCGGAAATGCTGAACGGCATACCGCGGATCCACAGCAACAGCACACCGCCAACGGCGGCCAGGGGGATGGCAGAGAAAATCATGAGGGCATCCTTGAAAGACTTGAATGCAAAATGCAGAAGGATGAATATGAGCAGCAGTGCGATAGGCACCGCAAATTTGAGCCTCCTGCTGGCATTGCTCAGGTTTTCAAACTGGCCTCCGTAGGTAATGCTGTAGCCGGCCGGCAGCTTGATGTGCTCTTCGATGAGCGACTGCACGTCCTCAACAACCGACTGAAGATCTCTTTCCCGTACATTGATGCTCACAACAACCCGGCGCCTGGTGTTTTCCCGCGATATCTTTGCCGGTCCCTTTGTATATTGAATGTCGGCAAGCTCATGAAGGGGTATCTGCTGTCCGTCCGGCAGGTCAACGTAAAGGTTCCGGAGATTCTCCAGGCTCTGCCTGAAATCCTTGTCCAGACGAACGGTAAGGTCAAAACGTTTTTCGCCTTCAAAAACACTGCCTGCCGTTGCCCCGCCGAAGCCCATGGAAAGGATGTCGTTGAGGTCAGATGCGTTCAGTCCGTACCGGGCCAGCTTCTGCCTGTCATAAGTGACGCTCATCTGGGGAAGGCCGACAGTTTTTTCGACAATAATGTCAGCCGCGCCTTCCACGCCGGAGATCAGGTCCTTTATCTCGTTTGCCTTCTGGTCAAGCAAACCGATATCCTCCCCGAATATTTTGATGGCCACATCTGCCCTCACGCCTGTGATCAGCTCATTGAAACGCATCTCAATGGGCTGTGTGAATTCATAGTCAAGACCCGGTATGACTGACAGGGCTTCCTTGAATTCATTGGCCAGCTCATCCTTTGAGCCGGCGCTGACCCATTCTTTTTTGGGCTTCAGCTTGATGATGATGTCACTCTCTTCCATCGACATAGGGTCCGTAGGCACCTCAGCGGCACCGATGCGGCTAACGATCTGGTCCACCTCAGGGAAGCGGCTGATGAGGATATTCTCAATCATGGTGGTGGTCTCTATTGTCTTTGACAGCGAAGTGCCTGTTTTCAGCACCGGTTGTATGACAAAATCACCTTCATCAAGGGTGGGCACAAACTCACCTCCCATCCGGGTATAGAGGAATACGGCAAAGGCAAGGGCAGCCAGCGACATTGCGAGCACCAGCTTTTTATGGTCAAGTGACCAGTTGATGACTGGAAAGTAGGTCCTGTGAACGAAAGTCATAATGCGGGCGGTGATGCTTTTGTCGTTTTTCTTTTCCGGTCTGAGGAAAAGCGAGGCAGCGACCGGCAGCCATGTGAAACAGAAAAAAATAGCCCCCAACAGGGCAAAGCTGAAAGCCAGCGCCATGGGACGGAACATTTTGCCCTCCACGCCGGTGAGTGAAAGAATGGGAATGAAAACGACAAGAATGATAAACTGTCCGAAAATGGCGGAGTTCATCATTTTGGAGGCCCCGTCAAAAGTGATGGTGTCAATCAGGGTCTGCCGCTCTTCCTTTTCGAGGGTTTGCAGGGCGGCCTTCTGGCCGGTGATCCGGATGGCAATGTACTCAACAATGATGACGGCGCCATCGATGATGATGCCGAAGTCGATGGCTCCCAGGCTCATCAGGTTGGCATCTATGCCAAGCAGGTACATGACTGAAATGGTGAACAGCAGGCATAGAGGTATAAGGGAAGCTATGACAAGTCCCGATCTCAGGTTGCCCAGCAGCATAACAACGACAAATACGACAATAAAGCATCCCAGGATCAGGTTTTCGGCAACGGTGGTCGTTGTTTTTGATATCAGCTCGCTTCGTTCCACGATGGGGTTGATGAAAAGACCCTCCGGCAGGGTTTTTTGTATTTCGGCAACCCGCTCCCTGACATCCCTGATGACCTTACTTGAGTTGGCGCCTTTCAGCATCATGATCTGTCCCAGCACCTTCTCTCCCTCACCGTTGCCGGTGATGGCACCGTACCGGTTTGCATAACCGTATCCGACCTCTGCGATATCTTCAATAAACACGGGGATGCCGTCTTTTGTCCCAACGATAATGGATTTAATATCCTCGATGGATGTGGCAAGTCCCTCTCCCCGAATAAAATAGCTTTCATGGCTCTTTTCGATATAGGCTCCTCCTGCCACGCTGTTGTTGCGCTCCAGCGCATCATAGACACCGGTTATCGTCATGTCCATCGCTTTCAGCCTTTCCGGGTTCACCCTGACCTCGTACTGTTTCAGGTACCCGCCCCAGGTGTTTATCTCAACCACTCCCGGAATGCCTGACAGCTGGCGCTTCACAATCCAGTCCTGAATTGTCCGCAGTTCCATGGGGTCGTATTTTGACTCGTATCCTGGTTTGACATCCAGGGTGTACTGGTATATCTCGCCAAGTCCGGTGGTGATGGGACCCATTTCAGGGCTCCCGAAGCCTTCGGGAATGTTTTCCGCCGCTTTCTTGATCTTTTCGGCAATCAGCTGCCTGGGCAGGTAAGTCCCCATCCGCTCCTCAAACACGATGGTGACAACCGACAACCCGAATTTCGAAACGGATCGTATTTCCCTGACCCCCGGCAGGTTGGCCATTTCCAGCTCGACGGGGTATGTGATGAACTGTTCCACATCCTGTGTGGCGAGGCTGGTGGAGGTGGTGATTACCTGCACCTGGTTGTTTGTGATGTCGGGGACTGCGCCCACCGGTATACGGGTGATGGCGAAAAGTCCGAATCCGGCAACGGACAATGTGAACAGGATTACGATCAGCTTGTTCCGTATGCTGAAATGGATAATGTAGTCAAGCATGTTCCTGTTGTTTTGGTATGGTAATATAGTCATTTTTTATTTCCGTGATGCCATAAAAAAAGCTGTCCCATGAATGAGACAGCCTTTTTATAATATCTAAGCCTTGCTTTTGTGGCGTCACGGTACTCACCGTAAAGCCGCCTATTTGACCTCCTCGAAATCCACGTCGGTCACTTCGTCGTCTTTCCCTGATCCGCCGCCTGAGGTTGATGAAGGGCCTTCCTGTCCGGGCTGTGGTCCCGCATACGCCTGCTGTCCTCCTGCCTGGCTGTTTTTATAGAGTTCTTCGGAGGCAGCCTGCCATACAGCCGTGAGCTCTGCCGTGGCCTTGTCAATAGCGGCAAGGTCCTGGCTTTTATGGGCCTCCTTGAGTCTGCCGAGTGCCTGTTCGATGGGCCCCTTCTTGTCTGAGGGAAGCTTGTCGCCGAATTCCCTGAGTTGTTTTTCAGTCTGGAATATCAGGCTGTCGGCAGCGTTGATCTTGTCAACCCTTGTTCTTTGTTCCTTGTCCCTTGCTTCATTTTCACGGGCTTCGCGCTTCATCCTTTCGATTTCTTCGGAGGTAAGTCCCGATGATGCCTCGATTCTTATGCTCTGTTGCTTGCCAGTGCCTTTATCCTTTGCGGCCACATGGAGAATGCCGTTTGCATCAATGTCAAAAGTCACCTCGATCTGCGGTATTCCTCTGGGGGCCGGGGGAATGCCGTCAAGATGAAAGCGTCCGATGGTCTTGTTGTCAGCTGCCATTGTGCGTTCGCCCTGCAGCACGTGAATCTCCACCGACGGCTGGTTGTCCGAAGCAGTGGTGAATACTTCTGTCTTTTTTGTCGGTATGGTCGTGTTTGCCTCTATCAGCCTGGTAGCCACCCCGCCCATGGTTTCGATACCCAGTGAAAGAGGGGTGACGTCGAGCAGCAGGATGTCCTTCACCTCGCCGGTCAGCACACCTCCCTGAATGGCGGCGCCCACGGCCACCACCTCATCGGGATTGACGCCCTTGGAGGGTTTACGGTTGAAGAATTTTTCGACAACATCCTGGATGACAGGGATGCGTGTTGACCCTCCCACCAGGATCACCTCGTCAATATCCGAAGCCGTCATGCCGGCATCCTTGAGAGCCTTGCGGCAAGGTTCCACTGTTTGTTGAACAAGGTGATCTATAAGACTCTCAAACTTGGCACGGGTCAGCGTCTTGACAAGGTGCTTCGGTATGCCGTCGACCGGCATGATATAGGGCAGGTTTATTTCAGTCTGGGAAGAGCTGGACAGCTCTATCTTGGCTTTCTCGGCTGCTTCCTTGAGCCTTTGCAGGGCCATGGGATCCCTTTTAAGGTCAACCCCTTCCTCTCTCTTGAATTCTTCAGCCAGCCAGTCTATGATGCACTGGTCAAAGTCATCACCTCCGAGGTGTGTGTCACCGTTTGTTGATTTCACCTCAAAAACGCCGTCACCGAGTTCCAGTATGGATATGTCAAAAGTGCCGCCGCCAAGGTCAAAAACCGCCACCTTCAGATCGCGGTTCTTTTTGTCGAGTCCGTACGCCAGCGATGCTGCCGTAGGTTCGTTTATTATGCGCTTCACTTTTAGTCCCGCTATCTCCCCGGCCTCCTTGGTAGCCTGACGCTGTGAATCGCTGAAATAGGCAGGAACGGTGATGACAGCCTCGGAAACCTCATGCCCGAGGTAATCCTCGGCGGTCTTTTTCATTTTCTGCAAAATCAGGGCTGATATTTCCTGAGGGGTGTATTTGCGGTCATCAATGACAACCCGAGGGGTATTGTTGTCGCCCCTGACCACCTTGAAAGGCACCCGCTGGATTTCCTTCTGCACCTTGTCATAGGTTTCTCCCATGAAACGCTTGATGGAGTATACAGTCTTTTGTGCATTTGTTATGGCCTGGCGTTTGGCAGGATCACCGACCTTTCTTTCACCGTTTTCCACGAAGGCAACCACGGATGGCGTTGTACGTTTGCCTTCACTGTTGGGGATGACAACAGGTTCATTACCCTCCATAACGGCAACGCATGAATTGGTAGTTCCCAGGTCGATTCCGATTATTTTGCTCATGCTTGTTTCATTTATTTGGTTAAACTTACTTTTCGGATTCTCTTAATCATGTCAATGATTGTGCCATTTCCAAATGCTGACAATATTGCCCGGCACGGAGGGCTGCCGGCCCGGACAAGTTCCGTATGACATGACAAAAAGACAGGGATATTTACTTTGCCTGCCACCTGCCGCCCGGAAGCAGATCATAATTTGACGGCCGTTATTGCTTTATCCGCCTATATTTATAACCTTTGTACCACAAAATCCATACTGCCATGTCTATCGCTACCGGTGAAAGTCCCAAGAGAATCACAACCCATGTCCTGCAGGATATGAAGTCCCGTGGTGTCAAGATCGCCATGCTTACAGCATATGATTTTTCAATGGCCAGAATCCTTGACAGGTCAGGTGTTGACATAATCCTTGTGGGGGATTCAGCATCCAATGTCATGGCCGGTCATGAGACGACCATTCCCATCACGCTGAACGAGATGATCTACCATGCCGCTTCCGTCGTCCGTGCCGTTGACAGGGCACTTGTGGTCGTCGATCTGCCGTTCGGCTCTTATCAGGGAAACTCAAAGGAGGCGCTTATATCCTCCATCCGCATCATGAAGGAGACAGGCGCCCACGCCATCAAGGTGGAGGGCGGCGAGGAAATCCTTGAATCAGTCACCCGCATCATTTCGGCCGGCATTCCGGTCATGGGGCATCTGGGACTGACGCCGCAGTCAATTTACAAGTTCGGCACCTTTGCTGTCAGGGCGCGTGAGGAAGAGGAGGCCAGAAAGCTTGTTTCAGATGCCCATTTCCTGGAACAGGCAGGTTGTTTTGCCATTGTGCTTGAAAAAATCCCCGCCCGGCTTGGAAAGACGGTGGCAGAGGAACTCAGGATACCGATCATCGGCATCGGTGCGGGGAAATATGTTGACGGACAGGTGCTGGTACTTCACGACATGCTGGGCATCACCCAGGATTTCTCGCCGCGCTTTCTGCGCCGGTACCATAACCTGTACAGTGAAATTTCCGGAGCGGTGCGCAATTACGTTGAAGATGTCAAGGGACTTCAGTTTCCCAATGATTCAGAACAGTACTGAGGCATAGACACCACTTCATGACAGAATATCCCGGGATCCTGTACGAAGACAACCACATCATCGCGGTGAACAAAAGCGGTCATGACCTGGTTCAGGGTGACGGAAGCGGTGATCTGTCACTCGACCGGAAGATCAGGCAATACATAAAGGACAGGTACGGCAAGCCGGGCAACGTGTTCCTCGGTGTGGTGCACCGACTGGACAGGCCTGTCACCGGGGTTGTGCTCTTTGCAAGGACTTCAAAGGCACTGGCCAGGCTGAATGCGATGTTCAGGGAAGGCAGCATCGTCAAGACCTACTGGGCCATCGTGAAAAACCCGCCTGAAAGTGACTCAGGCAGGCTTGTCCACTATATCCTGCACAATGAAAGGTCAAACAAATCCCGGTGCTATGACACCCCTCTGAAAGGTACGAAGGAAGCTTCACTCCGCTATCGCCTCATCGGGAAATCAGACCGCTATGTCCTGCTGGAAATCGATCTGGAAACCGGCCGCCACCATCAGATCAGGGCTCAGCTGGCACACGTGGGATGCGCCATAAAAGGCGACCTTAAATACGGATTCCCTCGGTCAAACCCCGATGGCGGCATAAGTCTCCATGCAAGGGAGGTCCGGTTCATTCACCCGGTGACCTCCGGGGAAGTGCATATCACGGCACCCCTGCCCGAAAACGACAGGCTTTGGGAAAGTCTTTACAGGACAATCTCCCTGCCCATGTAAAGGTCAATTATCTTTAACTTGAAAATATACTCATATTTGGCCTGTAACATGTCAGACTGGGCTTTCAGAAGGTTGTTCTGGGCAATGCTGTAATCAACTGAATTAACCAGCCCCACATCGTATTTCTGACTGGTGTATTTGAAGGCTTCTTCATTGTATCTCACCGCCTCGAGACTTGAATTGTACTTTTCCATGGAAGCAAGGGCATCGGCATGGGCCTGCTGAACTTCCTTGTACAGCGATTTTTTTGCCTGGGCAAGCTGCAACTCCGAGTCTGTCACGCTAAGCCTGGCGTTGCTGATCGAATTCTTCACCTGAAGGCGGTTGAAAATCGGAAATGACAGACCGATCGACACCTGCTTGTAATAATAATCGCTGACCTGGTCCCTGAAGCTGTACTCCTCCCCGGGGTGCAGCGGATCGGAAAGAAGCTCCGAATAACGGCTTGACAGGTAACCGTTCAGGGTGATGGCGGGACTTGCCTTGCCCCATGCCATGGCCAGCTGCTTTCTGACACTTTTCAGGCCGTATTCGGCACTCCTGATCTGCGGCATGGTTTCCAGCGCTGCCTGGTAAATATCCATGACGGAAGGGAGCGGTGCACGCAGTTCCACTTCAATGTGCGCGGGCACCAGTATTTCAAAACCGTTTGCGGAATCCAGGTCAAGCAATTGAGTCAGTTCCAGGTAGGCCATGTCAAGGTTGTTGGAAGCGTTGATCAGGGAGGTACGTTCGCTGGCTTCCTGGGCCTTTATCTGCAGGAAGTCTCCCTGGGCCACATTCCCGGCTTCCAGCATGCGTTGCATCCTCGCCGCCTGAAGGCTAGTCACTTCCAGCCTGCTTTTTGACACCTCCAGCAGTTCCCTGGCAAAAAGCACCTGCAGGTAGGCATTCGTCAGCTGCAGCGATATGTCATTTTCAGTTTTGTCCAGGTCGGCCCCGCTTTTCAGGTACTGGTAGCGGTTCATCAGAATGTTGTTGTACAGTTGCAGGCCGCTGAAAAGCGTCAGGTTGCCGCTCAGTCCCATTGAGCTGGACCAGTAATTCTGGTCAACATACTCAAATTTGGAATAGTCGATGGTCTTGCCGGAACTGAAATTGTGGTTGAAGGAGCCGTTCAGGCTGGGAAGGATGCTGAACAGGCTTTGGGTGTAATTGTTCCTGTTGTAGTCGACATTTAGCTCCTGTCTTTTTACCTGCAGGTTGTTTTCAAGGGCATATCTGATGCATTCCTCGAGCGACCAGAGTTTCTGCGCGGCAACAGGCGCCGTTGTCCATAAAACTATTGCGCCCGCTGCCAGTAATGTTTTTTTAATCATGATTCGGATGGTTTCAGATTATAAATGTATTGCCGGACCGTCATTTTGTGTTCCGCACAGGTTCCATGCCAGGTCACTCAAAGGATCTGCCGGATGTTTTCTGTGACAATGTGCCCGTCGAACAGCTGCACGATCCGGTGTGCCTTGTCGGCATCGGTGGGGGAGTGGGTGACAATCACAATCGTGGTTCCCTCGTTGTTTAGTTCAGTAAGGAGTGCCATGACCTCTTCACCGTTTACGGAGTCCAGGTTGCCGGTGGGCTCATCGGCAAGGATGAGAGCCGGCCGGGTGACAACCGCGCGGGCGATGGCAACCCGTTGCTGCTGGCCCCCTGAAAGCTGCTGGGGAAAATGCTTCTTGCGGTGTGAGATTTTCATCCGCTCCAGAACCTCGGTGACTTTTTTCTTTCTTTCAGAAGGTGACACCTTGAGGTACAGCAGGGGCAACTCCACGTTCTCATAAACGGTGAGCTCGTCAATCAGGTTGAAGCTCTGAAATACGAAACCTATGTTTCCCTTGCGGAGCAGTGTGCGCTCTTTTTCCCTGAGGGCTGACACTTCCTGCCCGTTAAAGTAATATTTACCGCCGGTGGGAGTGTCCAGAAGTCCCATTATATTCAGCAAAGTTGATTTCCCGCATCCCGAAGGTCCCATGATGGCAACAAACTCGCCTTTTTCAACCAGGATGTTCACTTTGTTCAATGCCGTGGTTTCTACCTCATCGGTGCGGAAAACCTTTACAAGATCGACTGTTTTGATCATTATTCAGTTTATTATTGGCTAAAGTAGGGATAATTTTATTTAAAAATCATTTTATCTGCATTGCCGAAACTCTCATAACCTGATATAACCACCTTCTCCCCGGCTGACAGTCCCCCCAGCACCTCATAGAAATTCGGGTTCTGCCTTCCGAGCTGGATGTCTCGTCTGGTGGCATAGTCACCGGAAGGATCCACCACGTACACCCATTGTCCCCCCGTGCTCTGGTAAAACCCTCCTTTGGGAAGCAGCAGCGCATCGTCTGACTCACCCAGTTCGAGGCGGATGCGTGCAGTCTGACCGATCCTGATCTGGGAGGGTACCTCACCGGTGAATTCCATATCCACGACAAAGCTGCCGTTGCTAACCTCAGGGTACACCTTGCTGATCTCCAGGATGTGACTGGCGCCGGCAAAGTTGAATTCGCCCTTGAGTCCCCTGGCTATGCGCGTAATGTAATGTTCGTCGATCGTCACCCTCATTTTATAGGCATCCAGCACATTGATTGTGCCCATGCGGGTTCCGTATCCGATCACCTGTCCGATCTCCGGATTGAGCGTGGCCAGTTCACCGTCAACGGGTGCTCTTATCTCGAGGTTTGCCAGACGGCGTCGCGTAAGCACAAGGTTATTCTGCATGCGTTCTATTGACTCCTCATCCGATTCCAGTCGTGACCGTATGTACAACGAGTCACTGACATATTTCTGTTTCAGCAGCTCAAGCTGCAGGCGGGCTTCCTCAGTCTTTTCCTTTGACAGCTCAAATTCTTCCCGTGAGATGTAATTGCCTTCAAACAGTTTCTGGTTGTTCTGCAGCTGCCTTTCAAGGGCTTTGAGCGAGTACTGCAGTTCAAGAATGCTGGCGCGCGTCTGGAGCTGCTGGTTCTCCAGGTTGATGCGGGCGGTCTTCAGGTCATTGACGGCACGTGAAACCTCGGCTTCATTGCCGGAAATATCAAGCAGGAGGTTGTAATTGCTCAGCCGGAGGATCACGTCGCCCTTGCGGACCCGGGGTCCTTCATCGATAAGGATCTCCTCAACCCTCCCGGATTCCACGGCATCAAGATAGACGGTCGTGAAGGGTTCCACGATTCCGTTCACTGAAATGAAATCCTGGTATTTGCCAAAAACAACCTCGCCGATGCTGACCTTGTCTTTTTCGACATTCAGCTTTGAACTGCGGTGTCTGGTCAGCGAGGGTATCACGATGACCAGGAAAAAGACAGCCAGGGCTATCAGCCATTTCTTCCTGCGACTCAACCCCCTTTTTTCAATGATCCTGTCCATTCCTTCCGTTGGTGACATATCTGAAAAGTATGCTATATGTAAATTTTAACATATTTTAACATGAATTGTGCCAATCGAGATAAATGGTTAAAATATAAATTTTTAAGCAAAAAATATATTTTTTTTTACAAAGTGTTTTGTCCGATACCGTTACAGGGCCTGTACGGAACCGGACGGCAGGAAAGCAGGTGTGATGCGACCGGCAATCAGCCGTCAGGTTACCCGCATAGTACGATTATTCGAATGATTTCCTTATTTTTGTTATAAACATTAAAATCCCCCACATGAGTGATAAAACCGGTCATATACTGGCGGTGGATGATAACGAGGATGTCCTGTTCGCGCTCAAGCTTTTGCTTAAACCCTATGTCGAAAAGATCGTCACCCTGAATTCACCGGAAAGGATTCCCGAGCTGATTGCCGGTGAGTACTTCGACCTGGTTCTGCTGGACATGAATTTCAACAAGGATGCGATAAGCGGACAGGAAGGCTTTGACTGGCTGGGTAAGATTCTTGAAATCGATCCCAAGGCGGTTGTGGTTTTCATAACTGCATACGGGGATGCGGAAAAGGCTGTCAAGGCAATCAAGTCAGGTGCCACAGACTTCGTGCTTAAACCCTGGCAGAACGAAAAGCTCCTTGCCACCGTCTCCTCCTCCATCAAGCTGAGACGGTCACGCCTTGAGGCAGATGAACTTCGCGTCAAGCAGCGTGAGATAAGTGCCATGATCGACCAGCCTTTTATGGATTTTGTCGGCAGCTCGCCACAGATGAAGGAGGTTTTCAGTACCATACAAAAGGTGGCGAAGACGGATGCAAATGTGCTGATTCTGGGTGAAAACGGCACCGGGAAGGAACTGGTGGCAAGGGCCCTTCACAGGAATTCACCCCGCAGTGAGAACATTTTTGTCAGTGTCGACCTTGGATCGCTGAGCGATACCTTGTTTGAAAGCGAACTGTTCGGTCATGAAAAAGGTGCCTTTACCGATGCCAAAAAGGAAAAACCGGGTCGTTTTGAAGTTGCCAC
>JAXDCR010000063.1:0-4761 GCA_034677845.1 Bacteroidales bacterium
ACCCGTATCCGATATTCCGCGACATACGGACAAACAGATCGGGATGTTTTCCTGGAGGGCGAAGCATATTTCCGGGTTGAAAAAAATAAGAACCTTCCGTTCAGGGTTACCACTTCAGATCTTTGTATCACGGCACTGGGCACGTCATTCAATGTAAAATCCTATTCGGATGAAAGCACAATCGAAACAACCCTGGAAGAAGGCAGACTTCAGATTGAAACGCTTGGGCAAGCTTCATCCATGAAGATACCGGAACCCGTTACTCTCGAAGCCAACCAGAACGCCATTTACGTGAAAAACAGCGGTGACTACGAAATACTGAAACGGCAAATGAATGACATTCAGGAAGTTGGAGAAATAGACAATAATATTAAACAAGTTATTGCAGTATCGGAAATGTCGCCGATCATTGTCAATGAGGTTGTCAGTACGGAAACCTACACATCATGGAAAGACAGCAGGTGGATTATAAAGAACCAGCGGCTCTCTGAGCTGGTGCCGAAACTCGAAAGACGTTATGATGTGAGCATTGCGTTAATGGACGAGGATCTTGGCGATTATGCGATAACGGCAACTTTGCTGGAGGAATCACTGGAACAGGTGCTGCAGGCAATACGCTATACTGCCCCGATCCGGTTTGAAGTCAACTCAAAAAATGTCTATTTGTATGAAGATCCTGAACTGGTTAAAAAGTACGAAGAAATACTCAACCCCTGAAAAGCCCTATAATAAACTGATTATTAACCAATAAAACCTCAACGCCTGCCATGAACTAATTATTTTTTTCGGATATCTTGATTTGGCGAACCGATCGCTTCAAGGTTATGATCTTCCTGAACTGCCATATCCGTGTATGAAAACTTACTTTGTTATTTATCTAACATTCAAATATCATGATTATTAACCTTAACAAAAACAGACGAAAATGAATTGAACCAGGCCAAAAAAAATCACGCCTCGGCAAGGCTTTGGCGTGACTGATCAGGAAGTAAATCAACTGCTCCATGGTTCGCGGCCGGCAGAGCAGCATTATTAACCCTTAATCGTTACAAAATTATGAAAAAACCTGAAAATTATGAAGATCGGGAATACTTTCCCAATTATAAAAAACTGATCCTGACTATGAAAATCATTACGATTCTGTTATTCGCGGGATTAATACAGGCATCTGCCTCGGTTTATTCCCAGAATACGAGGATTTCCTTGGACCTTAAGGATAAAACCATAAAGGAAGTTCTTAATGAGATTGAGAAAACCACTGATTTCCGTTTCTTTTACAATGAAAAGTTCACTGATCTTGACCGGACAGTATCCATTGCTGCCAGAGAGAACAGGGTGGAGGAGATACTGAATAACCTGCTGGCATCGTCTGATGTGACGTTCAGGGTCCTTGACAACAACCTGATCGTCATCACTCCCAATATACTGATACAGCAGGAACGCGTGACCGGAGTGGTTACGGACGCTTCCACAGGTGAACCACTGCCGGGTGTGACTGTACAGATAAAAGGCACCATGACGGGCGCCATTTCACAGGCAAACGGCAGCTACAGCGTGAATGTGCCGGACAAATCCGCGACACTGGTATTCAGCTTTGTGGGCTATACGACACAGGAGCTTGCAGTGGGAGGACGCAGTGTCATTGATGTCGTTCTGGTCCCCGAAATCACAGCTCTTGAAGAAGTAGTGGTGGTGGGTTATGGCACACAGACAAAAAGAGCTGTCACAGGAGCCATCCAGACCGTAAGCTCTGATGAACTGATGGATATTCCGGTTACGTCTGCCACTCAGACGCTGCAGGGCAAGCTGGCGGGCGTACAGATTAACCAGACCACGGGCAGGCCCGGAGAAGGTATAGCTGTGCGGATCCGGGGAGCAGGTTCCATTTCTGCAGGCAGCCAGCCGCTTTATGTTGTTGATGGATTTCCGATCACCGGTGACCTGACCAACTTCAACACCGATGAAATCGAGTCCATCACCGTTTTGAAAGATGCAGCCTCCACCTCGCTTTACGGATCAAGGGCTGCCAACGGAGTTGTTCTGGTCACCACCAAAAAAGGAACGCAGGGACAAACTGATATAGGCTTCAATGCTTACTACGGGGTGCAGGTGCTGCCTGAGCAAGGCAGGCCTGATATGATGAACGGCACGGAATTCGCACAGTTTAAAAAGGAATCCTATGAGGACAAGGGGCAGGCCGTGCCTGCTGCTTTCCAGAATCCCGAGATTTATGGCGAAGGGTATGACTGGTATGATATCATGTTCCGCAGGGCGCCTTTGCAGGAATATACATTGTCTCTCACCACGAGGACTGATAAGTTCAGTACTTCAGCCATAGCTGGTTTCATGAGACAGGACGGCATCATGATCAATTCCGGTTACGATCGTTACTCCCTGCGCCTGAACACGGAATATAAGATCAATGACAAGATCACATTCGGTTTTAATGTGGCTCCTACATATAACCACCGGTACTCACCGGGATCTGACGGTGCCTTTTTCAGCGGTAACCTGCTGTACTTAGGGTTACTGACCTGGCCGATCATAGACCGTAACGGGAATGTTGGCGATACGGGATTGACAATAAAGGACCTGGCCCAGCTTGGAGGTTTCCCTCAGGCAAACTGGTACCAGTCAGCCCAGGAGATTAAAAGCACGAATAACTCATCCAGGTTGCTTTCCAACGCATTTATTTCAATTGAGCCTATAAACGGCTTGGTATTGAAGCAATCGGTCAACATCGAATACGGAACCGGAGAGACCAAGCTGTTTAATCCCTCCACCGCTTCCAGCAGATTTGCATCGGCACCGCCTGTCACCGCATTTGCCAACTATGGCAGCAGTTCGAGCATATCCTGGCTGTCAGAGACAACCGCCACATATACCAGGTCTCTCGGAAGTCACAATCTGGAAGTGCTGGCCGGATACTCGGTGCAGGAATATACAGGTAAAAGTCAAAGCATTGCCGTGAATACATTTCCGGACGACAGGATCAGCGATGTGGACGCAGCAACGGTCATTGCGGAAAGCGGTACCGACTCGGATTTCCAGGAATGGGCACTAATATCGTACCTCGGACGCCTGAATTATGATTATAAGGGCAAATACCTGGTTTCTGCCGCTTTCAGACGAGACGGCTCTTCACGGTTCGGTGAGAACAACCGGTGGGGGAATTTTCCATCCGTATCGGTCGGCTGGATCATATCCGAAGAAAACTTCTTCCCGGAAAACAATATTGTCAATTTTGCAAAACTGCGTGCCAGCTATGGACTGACAGGCAACAACAACATTGGGAATTACACGCAGTATGCTTCAGTGACCCTTGGTGCCAACTATATCTTCGGCACCAACATTGGCAGTGGATCATATGTTTCCAACCTGGCCAACCCGACCCTGAGCTGGGAGAAGTCAAAGCAGCTTGACCTCGGTCTCGACCTGGGATTCCTCGATAACAGGATCAGTGTTAACTATGATTTTTACCTGAAGAACACCTTTGACATGCTGTATAATTTCTCCATTCCGCCTTCATCAGGTTTCAGCAGTTTCCAGGGTAATTCGGGGGAACTTAAATTCTGGGGGCATGAAATAGCCGTCACCTCAAGAAACCTGGTAGGCGCATTCAAATGGACCACCAACGCCAATATAACCTTTTCAGACAATGAGGTTGTTTCACTGGCTCCTAACGTGAATGCCATATATGGAGGGGGTCATATAACAAGGGTCGGTGACCGCATTGGCTTGTTCTGGGGACTGGTTCAGGATGGAATTTACGAAACCACGGAAGAGTACAACAACTCGGCCAAGGCAGCACAGTCACGTGTGGGTACGATCAAATTCAAAGACATGAATAATGACAATGTAATCCTGAACACAGATACAGGCGGTGACCGGGTGATCATCGGAGATCCGACTCCAAAGTTTCTTTTCGGTTTCACCAACACCTTTAGTTACAGGAATTTTGATCTTTCCATTGTGGCTTCAGGATCAGTCGGTAATGATATTGCCAACCGTTTTTATCAGGGCACAACCAACCTCGACGGTCCGTTCAACGTGCTGGCAGACATCAAATACAGGTGGCGTTCCGAGGAAAACCCCGGCAGGGGAATTTATGGTACCACCAAACAGCAGACTGCGATGCAACGCGACTGGTTCCACAGTAATTTTATCGACAACGGTTCATTTCTGACGATAAAGAATGTCACACTGGGATACAATGTCAGTGTAGCCCGGATCAAGTACTTAAGCAGGCTCAGGATCTATGCCTCTGCCCAGCAGTTGTATACATTTACCAGATACAAGGGCAACAATCCGGAAGTCAGTTCGGGAACCAATGTTTTACAGTTGGGTGATGACAATTCCGGTTATCCTGTGCCCCGGACCTGGACCTTTGGCATAAATGTCGGATTCTGACCGGGACAAGCACTTATATGTAAATTTTAAAAAATAGAGATATGAAAATTAAATATATAATACTCACAGGTTTAGCAGTTGTGTTACTAGGAGCCTGTACAGAGGACTTCCTTGACAGGCCTTCCCAGTCATCGCTGACGTCGGCCGTTTATTTCAAGACCCAGGCTGACTTTGAATCTGCCGTCAATGGCATATATGCTCCCCTCAGGGGTTTTTTCAACAACCAGACCAGAACCAATACATGGGTTCCCCCAAACCTGCAGATGGGTGACATGCACTCCGATAACGCAAGGTATTATTACAATCCGAATTACCGTGCCGTGGATGAGTCTCCGGCTGATTTCATTCCGC
>JAXDCR010000064.1:0-5456 GCA_034677845.1 Bacteroidales bacterium
CCCAGAAAGGTCATCTGGTCCAGCGGAGCGGAAACCCGCTTCGGAATGGGCCCCTATATACTTGCCGACGGCAAGCTGTACCTCCTTCATGAGGACGGGACACTTTATATCATCAGGATGAGCGACAGGGAATACAGGCAGCTTGACTCCATGAAGATCTTTGATGGCGTGGATGCCTGGGCGCCAATGGCCATCGCCGACGGATACCTTGTCATGCGTGACTCAAAGACACTTTACTGCATCAAAATTGCCGTTTAAAAAAACAGAAACGAAAGCGGGATGAAGAGCAACAAATTCCTTTACGTCATACTGCTGGCTGCGGCAGCTGTCATCATTGCCATTGTCATACTGGACTACAGAGCCGGCAGGCCCGGCCGGAGGGGGATTAACCCCTATGAATATGATATGGACAGCCTGGGACTGGTGGACCCTGCCCTGGTGGGGTACGATGAAACTGCCCACATAAACATCGATGCCAGGGTGGTAAGGGCCCTGGATTACAGGAATGGCAGGATTTACGTGCTGGCAGACAATTATCTGCTGGTCATGGACAGGAGCGGGACGCCGCTGTTTAAAAAAGACTTTGACTTACCGCCCAGGTGCCTTTTCGTTGAATCAGAAAGCAGCATGATCATCGGCTTTGATAATTTCTTCATCCTGATGGACGGGTCAGGGAACATCACACTGGCCTCACCGGCTGAAAACACAGACGCGCGCTTTACGGCGATAGCCGCGGACGGATCGGAGATCTACGTGGCAGATGCCGGCAACCGCCTGATATGGGTTTATAACTACAGTGGCGTCAGAATGCGTGAAATAGAAGGCGTTTCCACCACCTCATCGCAGCATGGCTTTATCATACCGAGTCAATCTTTTGACCTGGCAATCAGTCCCCCTGGAGATCTGTGGGTCTCCAACCCCGGCATCCATACCCTGCAGCAGTACAGCCGTAACGGTGACCTGATGGCCTACTGGGGGAAAGCTTCTGTTTCGATCGAAGGGTTTAACGGCTGCTGCAATCCCGCCCATATAACTTTTCTGCCGGAAGGCGACATGGTCACCAGCGAAAAACACCTGGTGCGGATAAAAATATATGACATTTCCGGCAACCTGAAAAGCGTGGTGGCGACAACGCAGCAGTTTGCCAACGATTCCCTGCCCCCGGATATTGCCGCGGACGAGCAGGGCAACATTATGGCGCTGGATCTGAGCGATAAAATGGTGCGGTTCTTCAAACCAAGGTAAACAATGAACAGGAGAAGCTTCGTAATAGACACCGTACGGTACCTGTGGCTTACAGCCCTGGCGGCATACATGTGGTTTGCGTGGCGCGGCAGAAAAAATCCGCCTCAGGCGGATTGCATTTTGCCCGACGGTTGCATGAGCTGCAGGTCGCTTGCCGGCTGCAGTCTGCCGCAGGCGGCAAGGTTCAGATCAAAGCCTGATTATATTCAGAACTGACATGGAAGGTCAAAACATGGAATCCGACAATACCAGCAACAGGCGCAGGTTCCTGCAGAAGGGGATGAGGCTGACACTGGGACTGACACTGGCCGGTGTCAGCGGCCTGGCATTTAAAAAATCGACGGCGGGGCAGTGGGTGTGGCAGATAGATCCCTTTACCTGTGCACAATGCGGCAGGTGTGCCGACTATTGCGTGCTGAACCCCTCTGCCGTCAAATGCATGCATGCATATGCCCTGTGCGGGTATTGCGACCTGTGCAGCGGATATCTGAGGCAGGACCGCAACGCACTTGACACCGGGGCGGAAAACCGGCTGTGCCCCACCAATGCCATTTCAAGGAAGTATATTGAAGATCCGTATTTTGAATATGTAATTGACGAGGACCTTTGCATCGGCTGTGCCAAGTGCGTGAAAGGCTGCACGGCTTTCGGAAACGGATCGCTGCACCTGCAGATCAACCATGATCTTTGCGTCAACTGCAACCAGTGTTCCATCGCAAGGGTATGCCCCTCCGGTGCCATCACCCGGGTGCCGGCTGACCGGCCTTACCTGATCAAGGGAGGCTTCACAAGGGAGGAATCACAAGGCTGAATCATTATGAGAGAAAAAAGAACGAGAGGTGCCGCTGATGTATGCGTTGCCGGAAAGAGAAGACTGACGTTGAAGCGGGCGGCAGCAGCCGTCCGGATCGCTCTCATGCTTTTCATGCTCGGCTTACTGTGTCCCCTTCCTTCCTTCTCCCAGGCACAGCAACGGTTCCCGAAACCTGATTTCGAGTCCGGCTACGAGCAGCCGTCGCCCGTCACCCCTGAACCCAGGGCGGCAATGCTTCAGTATGTTGACCTTGCAGTCCTGCTGGCAGTCATGTCAATTACCGCCTGGCTTGTGCTGAAGAAAAGGTCGCGGAAAGGCGTTTTCTGGGTTTCAATGTTTACCCTCGTTTATTTCGGCTTTTACCGCAACGGCTGCATCTGTTCTGTCGGCTCAGTACAGAACGTTACCCTGTCGCTCTTTGACACCGGGTATTCCGTATCGCTGACCGTGGCTGCATTTTTCCTGCTGCCCCTTTTGTTTTCCCTGTTTTTCGGCCGCGTGTTCTGCGGGGGTGCCTGTGCCCTGGGTGCCATCCAGGATCTGATCATTGTAAAACCGCTGACATTGCCACGCTGGCTGCAGCGGACACTGGGGATGTTCCCGTTTGTTTACCTGGGGCTGGCGGTGCTCTTCGCCGCCACCGGCAGTGATTTTATCATCTGCCGGTATGATCCTTTCGTCGGCATCTTCAGGATGGGGGCTGAGTTCACCATGAGCGTAATCGGCATCTGCATGCTTGTCATCGGATTGTTCATCGCACGACCTTATTGCCGGTTCATATGCCCCTACGGAGCGTTGCTGAAGGTGACCTCCTTTTTCTCGCGCCGCCACCTGACGATAACTCCGGCAGAATGCATACAGTGCAGACTGTGCGAGAACGCATGCCCATTTGATGCCATAGAGTACCCTTCACCTCCCGTCAGGCAGTCGCCCCTCTACAATCCCATGCGCAGGTTTATCCTTTACCTGTTGCTGATACCGGTATGGGTGGCCGCAGGCGGGTGGATACTTTCAACCTCCCATGCATTTCTGGCAAGGGCGCATCCGGATGTTTACCTGGCCAACCTTATGATAGCCCATCCCGAGGTCATGAACGATCCCGACAATCTGGATGTGCAGACCTTCCTGTCATTGGGAAAGACGCTGGACACGCTTACGGCTGAAGCCGCACTTATCGAGGAGAAGTTCCGTACCGGGGGATGGATACTGGGAGGTTTTCTGGGATTGGTGGTGGGACTGACATTGCTGAACCAGGTGGTGGTCAGGAAAAGGAAGGATTACGAGCCCCACAGGGGTAACTGCGTAAGCTGCGGGCGGTGCTTCCGGTATTGCCCCGTGACCGGCAGGGAGGGTGAACTGGCTGACAAGGGGATGGTAAAAAAATAAACAATTAATCCATGTGGATAGATGACATATCAGATAAGCTGTTCGCGCTGGGCGGAACGGAACGCGAATCCAGGGTGAAACTGGCTGGCCAGGTCACCGTGATCGCCGGGATCTTCTCATTGCTGGTAAGCCTTATGCTTTTATTGAACTACTGGCGGAGCAATACGGCCGACCCGATGGACAGCGTGGCATTGCAGGCACTTGTTGACAGGCTGGCCGACGAACCTGACAACGAGGCTCTTAAAACAGAAATCCGCAACCTCGACCTGATGGCGAGGAAGGCCTTTTTCACCTCTCAGTGGCAGGTAAGAACAGGGGGCTTCATGCTGCTTTTCGGAGCCATACTTTTTATCGTGGCCCTCCGGTATTATCACGCCTCACTGGCTGCAATCGGAAGGCCCGGTGAAAAGGTCACCTCTGACCCCCTCAGCCGTCTGCTGTCGCAGCGATGGATACTCTGGGCGGGGACACTGATGATGATCCTGGCCCTGCTGGCTGCGTTGCTGTCAGAAGACAACATTAAGCGTTATCAGGGAAGCCGTCAGCCGGCCTCGGCAGACAGTGCGGGCGGTGGCGTGCTTCCTGCCGGAGATACCATTGTCATGGCTGACACAGCTGCCTTTCTGACAGACACTTCCGTTGCCGCACCGGGCGGAGCGACAGCGGCCCCTCCAACCATTGAAGAGATCAGGCAGAATCATAATATGTTCAGGGGACCTTTGGGACATGGCGTGACCGCCCGCCGGAACATTCCGGTCGACTGGGACGGGCCGGGCGGAAGGAACATCCTCTGGAAAGTGCCGGTGCCCAAAGCGGGCAACAACTCACCCGTCATATGGGGCAGCAGGCTGTTCATTGCCGGATCCGACGGTAAGACATTCACGGTTTACTGCTATGACCGGAATACAGGAAGAATGCTGTGGCAGGGGGACAAGGGAGAGATAAGTGGCTCGCCTTCTGTGATGCCCAGGGTGAATGATGAAACGGGACTGTCCGCACCGACGGTGACGACCGACGGACGGCAGGTGTTCGCCATCTTCGCCACAGGAGATGTGGTCGCTTTTGACATGGAAGGAAAAAGAACCTGGGGCCGCAACCTGGGGGTGCCGGATAACAACTACGGTTATGCATCCTCGCTGTTGCTGTGGAAAGATAAACTTTACGTGCAGTACGATGAAAACACACGTGCCAGGCTTATCGCTCTGGATGTGAACACTGGCCAGACCCTGTGGCAGACAATCCGCCAGGTGAAAGCGTCCTGGTCATCGCCCATCCTGATCCAGGCAGGCAGCCAGTACCAGATCGTGATGGCAGCCGATCCCAAGGTGGCCGGATATGACGTGGAAACCGGCAAAGAGCTGTGGTCGGTGGAGGCTATCAGCGGGGAGGTGGGACCTTCTCCTGCCTTTGGCGAGGGCCTTGTGTTCACAGTCAATGAATATTCGGCGCTGGCCGCCATAGACCCTGTCAAAAAGACGGTGATCTGGCACGACAATGAATTCCTGTCCGATATTCCAAGTCCCGTCTGCTCAGGGGGACTGCTGTTCCTTGCCACCAGCTACGGCGTGGTGCTGTGCTATGATGCCAAGACGGGTGAGAAATACTGGGAGCACCAGTGCCAGCAGGGCGTAGTGGCATCTCCCATGGTTGCCGGCAACAGGCTGTACGTTTTCGACTGGGACGGGAAAGGCTATATTTTCGAGGTTTCAAAGGAGAAAAAGCTGCTGGCCCAGCCGGTGCTTGAAGATAGGGTGCTGGCCACCCCGGCGTTTGCGGATGGCAGGATGTACATCAGGGGCGAGGAAAACCTATACTGTATCGGACAATAGGCAACCAGCCAAAATTTAAGGCGGCAGGACAGTGAAAGGCAATGCTGATAAGATAAAAGGAGAACGGCTTTATGGATTTCAGGCTTGAAGAAGTTGACAGGATCATAGAGGAAAAAGGCAGGGACAAGGCCGCTGTCATACCCATTCTGCAGGCCATACAGACTGCCTGGCATTACCTGCCC
>JAXDCR010000065.1:0-10366 GCA_034677845.1 Bacteroidales bacterium
AATAATTTAATGATAAAATAAACGTATGAACCCTCCATGTTTTGAAAACACAAACAAGCATGAAAATAATTTTTAAACATGGAGGTTCCATGTGACCTTAAAAATTTAAATTATTTACACATGAAACTAATCACAGCCATCATCCGGGAAAACAGGTTGGACCATGTCAGGGAAGCGCTCATCGAAGCCGAGATAACACGCATTACGGTAAGCAGGGTTTCCGGACACGGACAACAGATAAGCGAGGAGATTTACAGGGGCAAAAAGGTAATACCTGACCTGATTCCGAAAATAAAGATCGATATTGCAGTCAATGATGCCTTCGTTGATATCACAGTTGACACAATAATCCGCTCGGCCAGAACAAACACAAAGGGTGAAGTCGGTGACGGCAAGATATTCATTTCACCCCTGGAGGAGTGCATCCGTATAAGGACGGGAGAAAGAGGGGGAAAGGCCATCTGAGGCCGCGAAAACTTTTCCGGGTAAAAACCCCGGGACCTGCTGGCGTATACTGCAGGACCCCGGGGTTCGGAAAACCTGAACCAGTCAGGTCATACCTGAAATGCCGGTTTACTGGGCAATTATATCCAACAGCTCGATTTCAAAAATCAGTGTCGAGAAAGGTTTGATGACCGACCCTTCCGGAGAGGCACTTCCGTATGCCAGATCAGCAGGAATAAACACTTTCCATGTCGAACCTGCCGGCATAAGCTGCAAAACCTCGCTCCATCCGGGAATCACCTCACTTACTCTGAATTCGGCCGGCTCGTTGCGGTCATATGAACTGTCAAACTTGGTGCCGTCAATCAAATAACCCGTGTAATGCACTTTTACGTTGTCAGAGGCGGTCGGTATTGCTCCCTGGCCCTCTTTCAGTATCACATATTGCAGTCCGCTTTCTGTGGTGACCACACTGTCTTTCTTGCTGTTATCAGAAAGGAATGTTTCATTTTCGGCAATATAATCCTGATACTGGTTTCTTATTTGTTCTTCCTGAATTTCAGTAAAGTACATATTAAGATAGGTTTCAATCAGATAGGATGACACAGGCAGCGTATCTCTTTCAATGGCCTCATTCAAACCCCTCATGAATGCCTGGTGAACAAAAATGCTGTCAACCCGGGCTTCCTTCATACTGCTGCCGTATGTGATGCCAAGAAAATAACTGGCAGTATCTTCCTTTGAATTAAGCCTGTAATTGCTGTATTGGCTTCCTGAGTTGCAGGAAAAAAGAAACAGGACAATGGATACAAGTGAACCGCAAAAGAAAATGATCTTCTTCATATGTTTAATATAGTATTAATGTGTTGGTAAATAGATGATTCATTATTGATTTACAATCCGGCAACAGCATCACCCCAGCCGATCACCGGAAAAACCCGTACCGAAATTGAATATCTTTTTAATCGGTGTCTCATTGATAATTAAAAAAAATCAGGTCTGATTAAAATGGTCATCAATCACATGCAGCGGCAGGCTTTTCAATCAGGGCACGAAGATAAGCTAATTATCCTTATCTGTGAGTAAAATGTTGAAAATCTTTATTTTTTTTTAACATTGAATGGCTAGTTTTCCGATAAAGATGCAAACCCTTTAACATGTATCGCCCGGGAGAATCATTTACCGTGTTGTTTATCTGTGGCTTTGTCTGCCTTGCTGGCCTGGAGCACAACACATGACCTAATCACCTGCAGGGATCGGGTCGCATTCACCCGTAAAAGACTTTAAAAAAACCCTTGCTGAAGCCATGATTCTGCAGGTGAAGGCAGATTTCCTGCACAGGGCTGCCGGGGCCAGGCGCTCGCTTGCCTTTGAAAGCTCCGGTTCAGCCTTTGAACCGCAACTGATAAAGGAAATCATCAGAATCCGATACCTGAGGCCGGACTGCTGCAGGAGGGACTTGCTTCCCGGATGTCTTTACCGTGACCTGTTTCAATGGTCAGCCGGTTTCAATCAATAGAGCACTGGAAATTGAATATACAGAATTTATATTATGACTGGTGATTGTTTTTTAGTAAATTTGAACGGTGGGACTTCTGTGATGAATCATCACAACTTATCAGATTAATAAAATGGCAACCGGAGAATACAAGGCTGGCAAACCTGATTTCAATGAGCTGACCGATGCCGGAAAGGACGAAGGTCGCTTTCTGATACTGCATAACGACGATGTCCATTCATTTGACTATGTAATTGACAGCCTGATTGAGGTTTGCGAGATGGATTCCACGCAGGCCGAACAATGCACCTATCTTGTCCATTACAAGGGAAAGTGTGACATCAAAAAGGGATCGGCGGACGTACTGAAGCCATACAAGGATGGCCTGATTGAGCGTGGACTGAACGCCACCATCGACTGAATGCCTAATGCACATTTTGCATGTCACTGATAGCCATTGCATTTATAATCCTTCTGGGAATCATATTGTTGCTGTTTGAATTCCTGATTATCCCGGGGGTTACGGTTTTCGGTATCGGCGGTTTTATATTCATGCTGCTCGGCATCGGCGCCGCCTATTATTACCATGACGTCCGTACGGGGAATTATACCCTGCTGATAACCGTGATCGCTTCTTTTATAACAATGTACTATGTGTTCAAACAGAAAACATGGAGGAAAGTGGGACTGAAGGCAAGCATCGACAGCAGGCACAAACCGTTTGATACGGATAAGGTTCACCCGGGAGAGAGCGGTAAGGCTGTGACCCGGCTGGCCCCTGTCGGAACGGTAAGGGTGAATGACATTCTCTGTGAAGCCAAATCCATAACGGGATTTATTGACGAGGGCACCGAAGTGGAGGTGGTCAAAGTTCTCGAAAAGCAAATAATTGTTAAACCAAAATCACCATAATTATGACAGGAATGGGTATTTATCTGGTGGTTGCCATTGCAATCATTCTTTTTTTGTGGATATTCTTTTACTTCATACCACTGGGACTCTGGTTCAGTGCTGTGTTCGCCAAAGTCTACGTGCCCATCTGGCAACTCATCGGAATGCGCATCCGGAAAGTGCCGCCTTCCATCATCCTCAACAACCTTGTCAGTGCGACCAAAGCGGGACTTGACCTGAAGGTGGATGAGCTGGAAGCACACTACCTGGCAGGGGGAAACGTGAAACAGGTCGTCAATGCCCTTATTTCAGCCGACAAGGCAAACATACCGCTTGATTTCAAAGCCGGAACGGCAATTGACCTGGCCGGCCGGAATGTGCTCGAAGCTGTTCAGATGTCTGTCAATCCCAAGGTCATCAACACACCGGCCGTTTCAGCCGTTGCCAAGGATGGCATCCAGCTGATCTGCAAAGCACGTGTCACGGTCCGGGCCAACATCCGTCAGCTTGTCGGCGGTGCGGGCGAGGAAACCGTTCTGGCGAGGGTCGGCGAGGGTATTGTTTCTTCCATAGGAAGCGCTGTTTCACACAAGCAGGTGCTTGAAAACCCTGACAACATTTCCAAGGTGGTGCTGAGCAAGGGTCTCGATGCCGGCACGGCTTTTGAAATACTGTCCATTGATATCGCCGATGTTGACATTGGCAAAAACATCGGTGCTGTGCTGCAGATGGACCAGGCAAATGCAGACAAAAACATAGCCCAGGCCAAGGCCGAGGAAAAGCGGGCAATGGCCGTGGCCCTGGAGCAGGAAATGAAAGCCAAGGCGCAGGAAGCCAGGGCCAAGGTAATCGAAGCCGAGGCCCAGATACCGCTTGCCATGGCCGATGCATTCAGGTCCGGCAACCTGGGCATAATGGATTACTATAAATTCAGGAACATTGAGGCCGACACCCAGATGCGTGATGCCATTGCCAAAAACGAGGGGCAGAAAAAATAGGCACGGTTTATAACAGTTCTCTCAGTTCTTCCAGCTGCCTGATTTCAAAGGTGGGTCTGATAGGTGTTGGTTTGTGGCAAGGATTGAAAAACACCTGGTCCAATCCGGCTTTCCTGGCTCCGGCCACATCAGCTTCCGGATCGTCGCCAATCATCAGACAATCTCTTTTATGGGCGTGCACTGATTTGACGGCATATTCGAAAAACCGCCTGTCCGGTTTCTGATAGCCTGTCATTTCAGCCATGAAGATTTTGCTGAAGAATGACCGGATGCCGGTATGACTCAGTTTTCTGATCTGCATGTCGATGAATCCGTTTGTCAGTATGTAAAGTTTGTATCTTTCACCCAGATAAGCCAGGGTCTCCTTTGCCTGCGGGAACAATACTGCCTTTTCAGGGAAATTCTTCATATACATTTCTTCAATTGTCCCTGACAGTGCCTCCTGCCCGATTCCCAGCTCCCTCAGGGTCAGCAGGAAGCGGCCTGACCTGAGCCGGTCCTTTTTAATCTGCCCCTGCCTGTACTGGCGCCACAGTTCATCATTGTGCTTTTCGAACACATCGGTGAAAATATCGGCATCGGGGATGGCACTGCCAGGGTCAACTGCCCCGAGTATATCCCGGAACACAAGCCTTGCCGTTGCCCTGAAATCAATCAGGGTGTTGTCAAGGTCAAAAAAAAGGTGCAGGTACTTGCTCACAGGCAGTAAAAATACTTACATTGGCAGTGGCAATCAATACATTTTATTAAAGTAACTGGCTTTATAAGGTGAATTATGATGGAAAGCAGAAAGATAAGTCTCGTCTGGCTGTTCATTCTTTTCTCCCTGAGCTTTACAGGGGCACAGAACATACAGATCCATTATGATCTGGGAAAGGACAGGAGATTCCTGACGGCAACCCTTGAGATGTTCAGACCGGATACGGCCGGGTCGACTTTCTGGTTCATCGACTTTGACTTTGACTTTCCCGGCAGTGCCAGGTCTATGTCGGCTGCCTACTGGGAGATCTCAAGGGATTTTTACCTGCCGGGACTAAAAAAAGTGCATCCCTTCGAACAGCTGGGGTTCCACATTGAATACAACGACGGATTCATGGCATATCAGGATTCTGCAGGTAACATGGCGGCCGCCAGTTACAATTCCGTTTTTCTGACCGGATTCAGCCGTCCGTTTAATGCCGGCCGCACATCCTTTGCCGCACAGCTGTTGCTCAGACTGCCAAGAGGCATGGAAAAACCTGATTTTCAGTTTACGCTGATCTGGATGCGTTACCTGTTGAGGGACAAACTGTTACTGACCGGCTATGCTGACCTGTACTCACAGGACAGGATTGATGTCAGTAAAGAAAAGGAGTTTGTTTTCCAGGCCGAACCGCAGTTTTGGTATATGATGGGTTCCCGGATAGCCATCGGGGGGGAAGTGGAGGTCAGCCGTAATTTTCCCGTGGGACCACAACCATGGCGGGCCATGCCAACGATGGCTCTCAGGTGGGAATTTTAAGGAAAATCTGGTCAGTTCTGTTCTTCCAGGTTTTTAAGCGTGGATTCCATTTCCTGGATATTCTGTTGCGCAGGTTCCTTTACAGGCAAAGGAGACTGAAAGTCTTTGAGCATTTCCTCGCGGACTTTTTCCATTTCTTCCTGTACTTTTTTCATCTGCTCCAGGGTACGCTGCATTTCCTGCCTGGCTTTTTCAGCCCCTTGGTGTGCTTTTTTCATTTCTTCCTGTGCCTGCTTAATTACATCTTTTACTGATTCCCTGAGTTTTTACTCGATTTGCTCCTGGTTCCGGTTCATCTGCTCCTGCCACTGTTGCATGGATTCCGTTCTTCTCTGCAGCAGGTGCTGGTACACGGAATCTGTCAGGTCGTCACTTGCAATAATCTCGTAAATTTCCTTATAATCAGGCTTTACGACCTGCAATTCCCTGAAGATTGAATTCAGCCTTGCCGTGTCCCCGAGCTGCTCCTGCCACTGCATCCAGGTGTCGCCATACTGCTCCCTGAATTTTTCCAAGGCAGACTGGTTAATGGCCATCAGCCTGTCCAGATCAACCTTCAGACTGCTCAGGTCAGGCTTGGTGATCATGATTTCCATCTGACGGTCTGCCTTACTGCCGGCTGTGTCGGCATCCTGCCGGAAGATGATTATTCTCCGGCTGGCAGACCCGGCAGAATCTTTGCCGGTCAGTTCAAATTCCCTGTAAAGGATACTGTCAGCCAACACCTTCAGCGAAGCCGGCACTTTTAAAGGGTCTTTGATACCGCGGTTCATCAACAGGTCTTTATCATGGAGGATCATCACGTGGGAGCTGCCCAGTAATGAATCATACTGGGCGGGCGGAATGGCTTTGCCGTTGACTGTAATTTCCCTGATTGTATCGTTTGCCAATGTGACCCTTATCTCCTGCATGCTGTCATGCAATCCCTCGGATTCACCATCATTCATTAAAGCCTTTTTTTCAATAATGATCCTTGATGTATCCTGGCCTTTTACTGCATCCCGGGTGGTAAGGCCGAATGATACCTGACTGAATAAGCTGCCTTTTTTAATGCCTGTTGAGTCAATGGATGCAGCCAGTATGATGCCTGCAGCTGCCAGAAATATGCATAGCATACTCAGGCGCATGAATGGGGAACAGGAGGGAGGGGGACTTACAAGTCTCCTGATGCGGTAAAGCAGATGTTTCGGCCTGCCGGTGGCTGCCGTTGCCGGAATCCTTTCCGGGATGTTCATTTCCTGTATCATGGTCAGTGCTTTTATGTAGTTGATTCGATCATTTCCTGTTTCAAGCACCAGGTCATCGCAGCAATGCTCCCTTTCCCGGTCAATGGCCGCCGACAGGTACCAGGCGACCGGATTGAAGAAAACAAACTGCCTGGCAATGACCTGTAAGAGGATAAAAAGCTGGTCATACCTTTTAATATGTGAAAGCTCATGGGCAAGAATGGCATCCACCTGGAGGGGACTCAGGTCTGAGAGCATGGCGATGGGAATGACGACCACCGGTCTGAGAAAACCGGTTACAAGGGGCACTGTCTGGCGAAGTGCCATGCGCAGCCGGATGAACGGGGAACAGCCAAGCCTCTGGCGCATGCGTTCAAATGCCTCCAGAACAGGTGCCGGCGGATCCACTGTACCTTTCAGGATCAGTGAGCGTGAAAGCATCATGCCTGCCAGCAGGCGGAACCCGAACCATAAAAAGCCGGCCATCCAGAAAAGGGCAAGCACCGGATACATGCGTTCAAGGTAAGGCCGTACAACCTGAAGAGGTTGCTTAAAAAAATCCGGACCGTATGCAGGGGACAGCTGTGCCGGGCTCAGCCATGCATCCGGCAGACCGGCTGAAGCACGGCTCAGGGAGGGGAATGCATCTGCAGAGCGGAAGGCGGCCAGGAAACTGCAGACAAACAAGAGTGCGGTAAGCAAAAGGCCGCCGCAGAATACTGAATAACGGAACCTGGCATTCCCTCTGCCTGCCAGGCCGACGACCAGCTTCACCGTTACGAATACCAGAGCACCCTGCCACACGGAATTCACCATTGCCAGTCCCGTTGCCCTGAGAATCTGATCCTGAAACAGGTTTGCCTCCATGGTCATTGTTTTTTCTGTTCTTCTTCCAGTTTTTCAATCAGATCCTTGATTTCCTTCAGTTCTTCCGCACTGGCCCGGTGGTTGCCGAGGGCCTGAAGAACCATTTGGGCAGCAGACCCGCCAAAAGCCGAATTTATCATCCGTGTGACCAGCATGTTGCGTGCATGATCTTTCTCCATCAGGGGAGTATATATATGGGTGCGTCCGTGCAGGATTCTTGCCAGCATCCCTTTTTCAGTCATGATCTGCATCATTTTAAGGGTGGTCGTATAGGCCACATTCTTACCTTTTTTTTCAAGCTCTTCATTGACAAAACGCACCGTCTGCGATCCATTTTCCCATAACACTTCAAGGATTTCAATTTCGGCTTCGGTTGGCTTCATCATCGTCTTTTCCATATACGAAGATTTTCGTACAAATATATACGAAGCATTTCGTAAATGCAAATTTTTGGATATAAAAAATGTTAAAAGCATAAACAGGTGAAATTAATTCAACCCAGTAGCGAAGGTTGAACCAAAAAGATGTCAGCAAAGAAGGCATGGCAACGCGGCCTTTGCCATGTGACACTTGCAAATATTTTCATGCCGGCGGGGATGAGGCTCAACCTTATGCGGAATGAAGGACCGTAAAACCGATCAGCCTGTCGTACCGCTCACCGGGGTTGCTTATATAAACGAAAATATAGTAGTCATTCCCGGTTTCACTGTAATTGCCTTCGAGGCTGAACAGACTGTCAGTTGCTGATCCTGTGCCGGCTGCCACATAACGGTAATTGTACCATCCCTGCTTCAACCGGATCACCGCATGATAACACCGGTCTTCAGGATCATAACGCATCCGGTTCCATTCATCCGTCTGCCAGCCGGTCAGCATGCCGTCGACATACACGTCTTTTCCCGCAAGGGGAAACGGCATGTAAAGCCTGAAATGCACATCCGCATAATCGGCTTCGGTAGAGGCATCATCGGCCTTTTCTTTTTCGACAAGGTATCTGCCGTTGAGATCATCTTGCCTGAAATAGCCCCCGGACTCCCTGGTCTCGTCCTTTTTCAGGGTGACAACATGCGCGGAATTCCTGAATTCAATGGTTTCAACCCTTTCGGACACATAGCCCAGGCTCTTCAGATCCATGCTCCTGAATTCATTGCCTGCAGGAAACTGTATGTTCCGCGAGCCACCCGGTATAAGCCGGCCATCCGTTGCCGCAACAAGGTTATCTGCCTGCCGGATGCTGCGGTGATCACCGTTCTGCATGATCATTACCCTGATGAAGGCTTCATTGCCCCTTGCTGAAGTTGACGATGACAGCAAAGAAAAGTCAACCTGCTGCATGCCATCATTTGCGAGATGAGGGGGACTTATAACAGTGCCGCTGACAGCCACTTCCTCCTCAAGCACGTAAAAACGCCTGACAAGAACCGGCGTCTCAGGATCCTCCAGATTATAAACGATTATCACATAATTGCCGCTGACAACCGGCATGGCTTCCTGCTCCGGGAAAAGCAACCTGTAATGTATATAGGGGATAATCGTACCGGATGAGGGGGATGACTCGCGGATAATGCCCTGCCCGAAACCACTCAGGTACTCCATCTGACTCAGGGATGACAGTTTCCAGCTCATGGAGCAGTGCCGGATGGCATATCCGAAACCCGCCCCGGAAAGCGAGAGGTCGTCAAAAATGAGCTCAAGCTGCCGTTCCTTCCCCAGTTCAGCTACAGGCAAAGCCTGTCCCCATGCTGCACTTCCCAGCATGACCGTGCGAATGAAATCCACAAAAACCTGATCAGCCATTACTTGTTCGCTTCCCGGTTGCAGAAGGGATGTAGGAAACATGCTGAAGGCAGGCAGCCGGAAAAGCAAAATGCAGGCCACAATCCGGATTAATGACAGCTGATATTTCCTGCCTCTATGGCAGATCGGGTGCGACAACTTCATTTTTTGGTCCGCGCATCTGAGCACACTGTTCAAAATTACCTATTTTTATGCTCTGATTAAGCCAGTCTAATCCTAAAACTCGCACAATACAGCAGAAACCATGGGAACGGGTCAGACAGTATTGGTGGCACTGACAGGCCTGGCCGGCCTGATCCTCCTGGTGTCAGGGATTTTGATGCTGTTAAAAACCCGGTTGCTTCCGGCAGCACAGGCAACCATTGACATCAATGGCAAAAGGAATCTTCAGGTCAGGGAGGGCAGCAACCTCTTACATGCCCTGGCATCGGGAAAGATTTACCTGCCTTCTGCCTGCGGGGGCCAGGGAGTGTGCGGACTGTGCCGGTGTCAGGTTCTTCAGGGGGGGACTTCCGGATCAGCCTCACCACGCGCGTTTTTCACACCCGCTGAAATTGCTGCCAAATGGCAACTCGGCTGCCAGGTGAAGGTGCGGGGTGACATGAAGATATTCCTTCCCGATGAAATACTGGGTGCCAGAAAATATGAATGTACCGTCATCTCGAACCGCAATATTGCCACTTTCATCAAGGAACTTGTCGTTGAACTGCCACCGGGGGAGAAAATGGATTTCAGACCAGGGGCCTACATTCAGGCAGACGTTCCGGCATACACAATGAGCTACAGCGACATTGAAGTCGATGGTCCCTTCAGGGAGGAATGGGACAGGTTAAACATGTGGAAGCTGAGATCGCGCAACAGGAATAAAAGTTTCAGGGCCTATTCCTTGGCCAATTACCCTGGTGAAGGTAACCACATCATGCTTAATGTAAGGATTTCGACCCCCCCCTGGAATGAAAAAAGAGAAACCTTCAGAAAGTGCCCCCCCGGCATCTGCTCCTCCTATCTTTTCTCACTGAGAAAAGGTGACAGCCTGACCATTTCCGGACCCTTCGGCAAATTCTTCATCATGGATTCAGACCGGGAAATGGTGTACGTCGGCGGGGGAGCCGGCATGGTGCCCCTGCGCTCACATATTTTTCAC
>JAXDCR010000066.1:0-7628 GCA_034677845.1 Bacteroidales bacterium
CTTTGTTTACAAAAGAGAGATTCAAAAAAAAATCCATTGAACGATTAAGTCGTATTTTTGGTTCGGGTACTTAACAATGTTAATCAAACCGCAGGAAATTACATGGGTAAAATCATCGCCATAGCAAATCAAAAGGGAGGAGTGGGAAAAACCACAACAGCTATCAATCTGGCTGCCAGCCTGGCAGTACTTGAAAAAAAGGTACTGATTGTGGATGCTGATCCCCAGGCCAATGCAACATCCGGCAGTGGTTTTGACACTAAAAACATAAAAACCAGCATATATGAATGCCTGATTGATGAGGTTAATCCCAATGACATAATCCTGAACAGTGAAATTGAGGGACTTGACCTTATCCCTTCGCATATAGACCTCGTAGGTGCCGAAATTGAAATGCTCAATATGCCCAACAGGGAAAGGATGCTGAAATCCGTCCTCGGCAAGCTGGACAATAAATATGATTACGTTATTATTGACTGTTCCCCGTCACTGGGACTGATAACGGTTAATGCACTGACGGCGGCCAACTCTGTCCTTATACCAGTACAGTGCGAATACTTTGCACTGGAAGGCCTTGGCAAATTACTGAACACGATCAAGATCATCCAGACACGCCTGAATTCTGATCTGGAAATTGAAGGTTTCATTCTGACGATGTATGATTCCAGACTCCGTTTGTCAAACCAGGTTGTCGAGGAGGTCAGGAAACATTTTCAACAGATGGTATTCAACACAATTATCCAGAGAAATGTCAAAGTGAGTGAGGCTCCCAGTTTTGGCAAACCCGTCATCATGTATGATGCAGATTCAAAAGGTTCTATCAATTACCTGAACCTGGCCAGGGAGTTGCTGCAGAAAAACGGTGACACAAAGATTCCTGAAAGTCAGAAAACAATTGACTGACCATATATGAATAAAAAAAGCGTTCTCGGAAGGGGTTTGGGAGCCCTTATCGAAGATCCGGAAACGGAAACTTCGGCTGCAAAAGTAACTTTTGGCGCCAGTGAGCTGCCAACTGAGCTCATTGATACCAATCCTTTTCAACCAAGAACCCAGTTTAGCCCTGAAGCGCTGGAGGACCTGACCACTTCAATCAGGGAAGTGGGAATGGTACAACCCGTTACAGTCCGTGATATGGGCAATGGCCGTTATCAGCTTATTACCGGAGAACGCCGGCTTAAAGCGGCAAAGGCCGCGGGACTGACAAAAATACCCGTCTTCATACGCACCGCAAACGACCAGGCCATGCTTGAAATGGCCCTCATTGAAAATATTCAGCGTGAGGACCTTAATTCTGTTGATATTGCCATCAGTTTCCAGCGACTGGTCGAGGAGTGCGAACTGACACAGGAAAACCTGAGCCAACGGGTCGGAAAGAAAAGAGCCACGGTGTCGAACTATATGAGGTTGCTGAAGCTTCCGGCCGAAATACAGCTGGGGATCCGCCAGGATAAGATTTCCATGGGCCATGCCAGGGCATTGATCACTATCGAGGACCCAAATGAGCAGATCGAACTATTCTATAAAATTATCGAAAAAGGTCTTTCTGTAAGAAGGGCTGAAGAGCTGGCCAGAAAAATCAACAAGCTTCATTCAGAACAGGAACCTGATAAAACTGCACCGGATGAAAAATATCAACCTTATGAAGAACTTAAAAAACAACTTTCTGAATTCTTTCAGGCTGGTGTTGAGTTCCGACGCAACAACAAGGGCTCAGGCAAAATAATCATACCATTCAGGTCAGACGACGAACTCGAAAGAATAATCGGTATTTTTGACAGGCTCAAATAATAAATCCGCGTAAGTTGTTGTTTCAATTTTTATTGCGATCAACCATTAGGTCTTTTACAGCTTTTATGGTTGATGTTTTCTTGGTTGTAATACTGAATCCCGCAGCTGTTTGTATGGCCGGGGAGGGAGATGTCTGCCATGCACAATCCATTTTCCGTCATGAAAACGATAGCCTGGTTTACGGAGTTTCATTCCCTGTTATTTCGTTGCAAGCGGACCGCGTTGACACAGCCCGGTACCATTCACCCCGCAAAGCTTTGACCTTTTCAGCCATATTACCCGGACTGGGACAGGTTTACAATGGAAAGTACTGGAAAATCCCCATTGTTTATGGTGCCGGAGGGGCCTTTGTATATTTTTTCAGGTATAATCAGATAAAATACAAAAAGTTCAGGGATGCCTATGTAAACGGAGATCCACAGAAAGAGGCATTTATTGATGGCAGATACTATTCCTATGATATACTTCCGAGGGGAAGGGATTATTACCGAAGGTACAGAGACCTGAGCCTGCTGGGAGCGGGTCTGATCTACCTTCTCAATATAGTTGACGCCATGATAGATGCACATTTCTTTTACTATGATGTGTCAGAAGATCTGTCCTTAAGGCTGGAGCCTGTCATGTTGAAGGAAGGGTTACAACCGGCTACTGTCGGCTTTCAGGTTCATATTGGTTTTTAATTATTTTTGCAGAAAAAGGAAACATGTCACGTAGCATTTCCCCTGTCATTCTCCTGATCTGCCTTGCATTTGGCAGTATACCTGCCCTGCCGTTTCAAACAGATACATTGCTGTTGACGGTAGATGACACAGTGGCGCTTGAGCAGGGTGTCAGCTCCCTGTCGGCTGAACTGGACACGACATTCATTGAACTCAATGTGGATGCCAATCTGGACAGCTTGCTGAACCTTTACTACGTGAAACAGTATCTTGCCACAGATTCAGATTTCTGGAAGGCAGAACCGGACAGCATGATACCTGATTTCACAGACTCGGTGTACATACAACGGATCAACAGAATCCCTTCGGTGATGAACCTTACATATAATGCAGTCGTGCGCCGTTATATAGAAGTCTATACCAAACAAAAACGCAGTTCCGTTGAAGTGATGCTGGGCTTGTCGCAGTATTACTTTCCTATTTTCGATGACATTTTTGATTATTACGGAGTGCCCAGCGAGATGAAATACATGTCGATTATCGAATCTGCCCTCAATCCAAGGGCTTATTCCAGGGCAAGGGCTTCGGGATTGTGGCAGTTTATCAGCAGTACGGGAAGAAACTATAACCTGACTATCAATTCTCTGGTGGATGAACGCCGCGATCCTATAAAATCCACACACGCTGCAGCAAGGTATTGCAGCGATCTTTACGGTATTTACGGCGACTGGCTTCTTGTGGTGGCTGCATACAACTGCGGGCCGGCAAACGTTAACAAAGCCATAAGGCGTTCGGGAGGTAAAAGAAACTACTGGGACATATATTATTATCTGCCCCGTGAAACCCGCGGCCATGTACCTGCCTTCATTGCTGCCGCCTATGTTATGAACTACTATAAGGAGCACAACCTGAAAGCCCTTCCCGTATCATTCCCTCTGGCCAATGATACTGTCATGGTGACACGGGAGCTTCATCTGGAACAGGTATCCGGTGTGCTCGGCATTCCGCTTCAGCTGTTGCGAGACCTGAATCCGCAGTATACCACCAATGTAATTCCGGCTTCAGACCGGAGCTATTCACTCAGGCTGCCACTGGAACAGACCCTGAGATTCATTAACCTTGAGGATGCCATTTATTCCTACAAGGATTCCGTTTACTTCAATCCTGACAGGCTGATTACGAGTCCCACCACCCGAAGCACAGTCGCCAGCACCGGTGAGCCTCCGCCGCCCAACTCAACCAGGCTGGTTTACACAGTCAAGGAAGGTGACAATCTGGGTTATATTTCTATGTGGTACAATGTCAGGGTATCAGATCTCAGGTACTGGAACAACATCAGGAACAATCTGATTCGGGTCGGACAACAACTGTCGGTCTATGTGCCCAATGCTTCCGTTTCAAGGTACCGGGATATCAATGAGTTGTCATTCGCGGAAAAACAGGCAAGGGTTGGTAAGGCAACAACTGTCACTGCGGTACCGGCTCCTGCCAGAAATATGGCACTGGCCAGCTCCGATAATTCCGAATATGTGCTGTATACGGTCCGCCAGGGCGATACACTCTGGGACATCGTTAAAAAGTATCCCGGAACAACGACAACTGAAATAATGAGGTTGAACAACATCACCGATGCAAGGGAGATAAAGGCAGGACAGCAGCTCAGGATAATGCCCAAGAACTGACCTGTTTCCCTTTTAAGGATAGGTGGTTTTTTTGCCCGGCATGCATACCGTCAGAAATGACATGATCCTTTTTTTATCTGCCCTGGGCATTCTGGCAGCCGGCAGTTGCATTTACCTGTTGCTTCAGAACAGAGCAGTTTATAACAACCTGGCATCCCCTTTTTTACAAAACTATTATTATGAAAATGGTTCATTGAAGCAGGGCAAGGTGCCCTATGTATCCTATTCCGATACTGGCATGCTGCACTGGGATGCTTTTTTATACCTCCAGATCAGAGATAATGGTTATAACACCGAGGCAGCCGGAGGAGACTACATTTTTGCCTTCTTTCCCCTCTTTCCGCTTGTATGGAAACTCAGCAACCTTTCACCGACAGGTATAGCCCTGCTAAACTACCTGTTGTTCATACTTTCGCTCATCATGTTATTCCGGTGGTTACCGGTGAAGATCAAGGGATATGCAACTCCGGTTTTCCTGTTGTGTTTGTGCAGTCCCATGTTGGTCGTTTTTCTGATCCCATATTCCGAGGGGGTGTTCATGTTCACCGCAACTATCGCACTATGGGCCATGTACAGAAAAAAACGCCTGCTGTACTTTATAGCTGGCCTGCTGATGTCAGTCAGCAGGTCTTCCGTTACGATACTGCTGATGGCACTGTGTTGCACCGAGCTGTATTTTTTTCTGCAACACAGGAACCTAAAACATGCCATAAATTCCCTGTTTCAACATGCAATGCCACTGTTGATTGGCATGTCAGCGGTTTCCCTCATCCAGCTTACATGGGGCAGCGGCAGTCTGTTTAAATTCCTGGAAGTACAGCGTTACTGGGGTTTTCAACTCGGCGTGCCCGGAAGGCTGAGGGATTGGTCACATGAACAGTTCGGCATTAACCTGTCTGTTCTCATCTTGCTGATTCCCCTTTCTCTGGCCTACCTTCTGAGGAATACAATGCGCAGCCTGTTTTCCCCCGTTTCAGTTACTATTAACCCTCAAATAAAGGAATCGCACAAAGAATACCTTTTTGTTCTTTCCATGGCTTATCTCAACGGCATGGCACTTGCCATCCTTCTGTTCAGAGGGGGAAGCCTGAACGGCATCAGTCGTTTTGTGCTGTGCAGCCCCTTTTTCTACATTGTTCTCCTCACAGGAAGTGAGAAGGCTTTTATGGTTCCGGTTTGGATCCGCAGGGGAATGTTTCTGCTCTTTTTTGCATTTGCGGTTTACGCCCTTTCTGTGATTGATTATTCAAAGGTTTGGAATTTTTCAGACATGGGGTTTTTACTTTTGTTTTTTCAACTTTGTTTTTTTATTTCAGACGGTCTGTTTCAAAAATCCTGGCTGGTAGCGTTGTATATACTTCTGAGCTTATTGTGGTCAACTTACCTGTTCAACATGTTTCTTACCAATGCCTGGATTTTTACATAGCCCATCCCGTTTCAAAACCCGGATCTGCCGTTCAGTTTTGCACCTGATGCCGGCAACGCCCTGTGGATATATTTTCCCTCTGGCCTTCATGGTATTTCTGTTCTATAAGATTTCCTGGCTGGACCTTCCACTTTACTGGGATGAAGCCTGGTCATACGGCAGTGCCATTTTCGCCTTTCACAAGGAGGGCATCTGGTTTCTTCCGGGAAATGCCGATCCCGGCCTGACAAGAGGGCACCCGCTTTTGTTTTACCAGCTGGCAGTGCTGTGGATTCATCTGGCAGGCACAAGCCTTATTTCAGTCCACCTCTTTGCACTTCTGCTCTCATGCCTGCTTATCGCTGCCCTCTACAGCATGTGCAGCGACCTGTTCGACCAGACCACGGCAAGGACGGTTTCATTGCTATTGCTCCTGCAACCTTTATTCCTCGCCCAGAGCACGCTGCTGCTTCCGGAGGTCCTGCTTGCACTGCTGACGCTGATGACTGTGCACTCCTATTTTAAAAAAAGGTGGAAACGATACATACTATCAGCTTCCCTGCTTGTACTTACAAAAGAATCAGGCATGGTGGCCGTTGCGGCTCTGATTGTGGATAAGCTAATATTTGCGGGTCACCGGCTGAGCAGGTTACGAGAAAAAGAAGCCAGACAGGGGAATGACAAATTTCTTCCACGGGACCAGAAAGACAGGTCTCTCATTCTCACAGAGACCTTGGAACTGTTAATGATTTTCATTCCTGTCTTTGTTTTTATATCGTTCCTGGCGATACAGAAGATCCGATACGGATGGTTCCTGTATCCCGAACATACCCGAATGATCACGGCAGAAGGCAAAGCCCTGGTTGCGGGATTAAAACAAGTGTTTTCAAGGCTGTTTCTGCAGACCGGCAGGAATGTTTTTCTCCTCCTGTTCATGCCCTGCCTTGCCTATTATTTCTTTTTTCTGAAGCCGGATGAAAAACACAAACATTTTATCCGTTTTTCATTTATTTTTATCCTGATGTATGGCGTATTTTCAGCCTTCAATTTCTTCACGGTCCGTTATATCCTCAGTCCCCTCCCGTTTTACCTGATCACCGGTTTGTTGGTCTTGCAGGCTTCCATGGAAAAGCGTAAGGTGCTTCGGGGCACGATCCTTTTTTTACTGGTGGCGGTCTTTCTTTATAATGGATTTGCCGCGCCGCCCAATGAGAGTGACGCCTCCCGCGGTTTCCGTAATACAATCCTCGTTCAGCGCGAGGCCGTCAGGTATGCAGTTACCATGCAATGGAACGATAAGCTCATATATACAACATTTTTGATGCAATATTATCTGTCGGATCCGAACTTAGGGTACATTGATGATGCGTCGCAAAGATTCACCAGAGTGAGCAATAAAAATGATCTGTCTTACGATCTGTATCTTTTCTGCAGTAACGAAAACGATCCTCTTTACCGGAAGATTTGCTGCAATGCAGATTATCAGCTTATCAGGAGGTTTGAATTGAAAGGTTCATGGGTCGAATATTATCGCCCCGCTCAAAAAAACTGAAGGACAATTATTCTCCTATGTCAGCGGATGATGGGTTGGGCATAATTGATCACGTCAGGTCCCGTGATTTCTTTGTCACATAATATGATCAGCCTTTCCAGTACATTTCTGAACTCCCTTACGTTGCCGGTCCATTTTATTTTCTGAAGCTCCGCAATGGCATCTGCACTTATGGCCATCGGTGGTCTGCCATACTCGGAGCAGATCAGCTCATTGAAATACCTTGCCAGCAGGGGTATGTCTTCCAGACGTTCGTTCAGTGACGGCACATGGATGATGATAACCGAAAGCCTGTGGTACAGGTCCTCGCGGAAGTTCTTCAGTCTGATCTCGCTGGCCAGGTTCTTGTTGGTAGCCGTAATAACCCTCACGTCAACTTCAATGTCTTTGTCGCTGCCAACCCTGGATATCCGGTGTTCCTGGAGGGCCCGCAAAACCTTTGCCTGTGCGGAGAGACTCATATCGCCCACTTCGTCCAGGAACAGGGTGCCTCCATGAGCCTGTTCGAATTTTCCCTTGCGTTGTTTTATGGCAGAGGT
>JAXDCR010000067.1:0-3641 GCA_034677845.1 Bacteroidales bacterium
CTTCCTGACAAGGTGACCTGCGCCAGTCGAAGTGGGAGCGATAAGTGCACCGTACGCGTCGGCCTCTTCATCCGTATCAAACACCCCTCCGGAATAATCATAGTCGATAATGTATATAAGAGGGGCACCGATCGGATGTCCGGTCTGGTTCTGATAGGGTTCCGCCTGAGGCGTTTCATCAATGTCGATGACCTCATTCCTGACATAGGTGAAATTACCGCTGAGATTATAGGTCAGGTTGCCGATCTTGCTTCTGTGAGATACCTGTATTTCAATTCCCTTGTTGTCAATGATCCCGATGTTTTCACTCGGAAGCGTAAGACCGGTATAGTTGGGTACGGATGCATCGCGTTGTGCCAGGATGTTGTTTCTCCTTGTCTTGAACAGGTCTATGTCCAGGCCCAACAACTGTCCCCAGAACCTTGCTTCGACACCGACATCTGTGGTTGTGGCCACCTCCCAGGTGATGTTCGGGTTGGGTGCCCCGCTCTGCACAAGGCCCTGTGCAGCTACTCCGCCGAAGGAAGCATTATTTCCAAAGGCGTAGGTTGTCAGGTACTGGTAGGCGCCAACCCTGTCATTTCCCAGCTGACCCCAGGATCCTCTGAATTTCATATAGCTAAGAACAGAACTTAACCCTTCCATAAAGGATTCCTCAGAGATAGTCCAGCCTGCTGAAACACCCGGGAAGAAACCCCAGCGGTTATCCTTCGGGAAGTTTTGTGAACCGTCGTACCGCATCTGGAACTGCAACAAATATTTCTTGGCAAAGTCATATGCCACACGACCAAATAGATGCTGCCGTGCAGTATTGCTGGCAGATCCGTCGCTGGATTGCAGGCTTTTGTCTGCAGTTCCCGCAAACAACTCTTCAATGGCAAAACTAAGGTAAGCACTGCGGCCCGCACTCAGGTTGTCGTCATGCGTGGTATTTTGTTCATATCCGATGAACGCATCCAAGTTGTGCTGGTTAAAGGACCTTACATAAGCAAGACGGGCATTGGCAGTGATTGAATTTCCCTGACTAAAGGAAACCGATAAATTTGGCGTTGCCGTTCTCGAGCCTTGTTTTTTAGTGTAGGTATCGGTGTCAGCATTGTACAAATAATAGTACCAAACGTCGGCTGCCGTTTTACCATAACTCTTGTTGTAGTCATACGCAAAGGTTCCCGTAAGTGATAAACCATTAACCCATGGTAGTTTCCAGACAGCAGAAAGACTGCTGGTCAATATGCCACGGTCCGTGGAGACATAGCCATAATCTTTTTCGCGTACCATCGCCACAGCATTCTCGCCAGTCCGTCCTTCACCGTATGATCCGTTTGGATTAATTGGAAGCTGATAGGGGTATCCGAGGACTACGTGGTTGTAATCGATCCGGCTGGTCATAATATCATCCATTCTGCCGGCTACATCGAGTGAAAGGGTCAGACTCTGGTTTATCGTTGCATCAATATTGGAGCGAAAGTTATATTGCTTGTTATAGGTAAAACTTTTATTATAGGGTGAACCCTGGAAAAGATAACCTCCTGAAATGAAATATTTAACAGTTTCATTACCACCATTGATGGATAGGTTCACCTTATCCTGGTTTTTCCAGTCCCTGTAAACCAGATCATACCAGTTTGTGTTCGGGTAGCGGATCGGATCAGAACCATCATAAAATTTCTGCACTTCTTCTTCTGACCAGCGAGGGGCCTGGCCCAGCATCTCATTCCTGAGGTTAACTGCTTCGGCATATTGTCCCGAGGAAGCTGTTTTGGGGATACGGGTTGCCTGGGAAAAACCATGATTATAGCTGAACTCAAGCCTGGGTTTCCCTATCTGTCCCCTCTTTGTTGTGACCAGTACAACGCCGTTTGCAGCCCTGGAACCGTAAATGGCGGCAGATGCGTCCTTAAGCACAGTTATGGATTCAATTTCATTCGGATCCAGGCGATCCAACCCCTGGTAATCACGGACAATGCCGTCAATAACATACAGGGCCCGCGTATCCTGGTTGGTACTCCTTCCACGGATGAATATGTCGGTACTTTCACGGCCGGGTTCACCGCCGCGCTGATTAATGATGACACCAGAAAGTGATCCGGCCAGGCCTTGCGTCAGGTTGGCCTGCGGAGTGATTTTTACATCATCCGATCCCAGAGTTGTAATGGCACCAGTGACTGTAACTTTTTTCTGTGTGCCATAGCCAACAACTATCACTTCTTCAAGTGCGGTGGTCTCAGGTTCAAGTGAAACGTTGATAACTGCCTGGCCGGCCAGCGGAACAGATTGCGAGGCATAGCCCACAAATGAAAACACGAGTGTCGCGTTTCTGTCTGCAACGTTAACTGAAAAGTTCCCGTTGACATCCGTGATACCGCCAGTATTGGTTCCCTGTATCATTACATAAACCCCGGGCAATGATTCCCCTGAGGCAGCATCCACTACCTTACCGGTAACCGTGATCTGCTGGAGAACTTTTGCGGGCGCAATGACAATCAGGTTGTTATCCATTATGGTATAGGACATATCAGTACTGGTTAAGATCTCATCCAGTGCTTTTTCAATCGGAAGGTCTTTTCCGGACAGGCTGATGATTCTGTCCAGATCAGTCAGCTGGTCATTGTAAAAGAACCGGTAGGATGTCTGGTTTTCAATCATTCTGAAAACTTCCTTCACATTGACATTTTCGACATCAATCGACAGGTTTTTACCTTGTGAAAAAGTTGTGTTTGAAAATGCAACTGCGCTGATGAATAAAAAGAAAAATGACATTTTCATAATCAGTAGTAGTTTGTTTTGCCCTCGCCGGGTATACAAGGGCACATGAAGTCTTTTTTTCATATATTTACATGTTTTAGGTTTAAAATTTGTCATTTCATATCCCACAAGTCACGGAAGAAATGACGGGTTTGGAAACTTAATTCTGGAAGCCGCGGAATGTTAGCCCATCCTGCGGTTTCCTTTTTTTAAGGTGGTTTAATGCATAGGCGTCAGTTTTAGTTATTAATAAGTTTAATCAGGGTTTGAAATTTTTTTATCATAATCAGTTTGTGCTGCTTTGTTCACTTTGAAGGTGACATTGTCATCCTGAATTGAATACAAAATAGGAGCGCTGATCTGCAGGATTTTTAAAACCTGTTCAAAGGTTTCTTCCTTTAAAGTTCCGGTAAACCTGTAATTTTTAAGTCCCTCATCCTGAAAAGAAATCCTCACATTATACCTTCTTTCCAGTTTCACCGCCAGTTCCTGCAGGCTTTCCCCTATGAAAACCCACCGGTCATCCTTCCAGGAAGTTATCGGTAGGGTGTTTACCTGTGAAATGACCTGGAGTTCCCCTGGTTTTAATTCCTGAAGGTTTGATGCATCATCCGGACCGGCAAATTCATTTTTCTTTTGCCCCACCATGGATGAGGAAGTTTTGTAATACATGACTGTTTCGTTTGGCTTGACCAAAAGAGGATCATTCTTTCCTTCACCCTTAACCGGTTGCACGGTAAGGGATCCTTCAATGAGGGTAGTCTGTATGATATTCTCTTCCGGATAGGATTTGATGTTGAATTTTGTTCCATATACTTTAACATCGAGATCGCCGGTCCTGACCATGAACAATTGGTTGTTATCTGGAGTGACATCAAAAAAGGCCTCACCGGTGA
>JAXDCR010000068.1:0-4276 GCA_034677845.1 Bacteroidales bacterium
GCATTGATCAGCGACTCCTCGGGATCGGGCACAGCGGCCTGAATATCCTTGGTGGCTTTTTCATGTTCTTCGTTGGTATGGTCAAGTGAAACATGACTGGCTTTCTTTTTCCGGATAAAATCAATGCAATTGTTTGTGGCGATCTTGAAAAGCCAGGTGCTGAAGGCATAGTTCGGGGCATACTGGCTTATGTTCTTGAACGCTTTTCCGAAGGCTTCGATTGTCAGGTCCTCCGCATCGCTTGCGTTGTTGACCATCTTGAGCAGCATGTAATAAATGGCATCCCGGTAACGGCTCATCAGTTCTGCATAGGCACGCTGGTCACCGTCGGTAGCACGTCTGACAAGCATGTAGTCGCGCCTGGCCTTCTCTGACAGATTGGCATTTATTTCCATTGAAAACTTACTGGTCTGATGCGGTTTGCAATTATTAAACCAAAATTAATAAACAAAGCTATGATATCAAAAAACAGCGAATTTATCAATAAATTCTTCTCCTGTAACCGATCCATTGTTTTTTTAATAACAACAAGGTGGATAGCCATCCGTATCAAAAATGCGATCAGGGCAGGCCCTGACAGCGTCCATGTCACCATAAGGCTTACAAACCCGGCATAAAAAAGCAAGCGCGAAAAGGGTTCTGCAACCAGCAACGCCTTGTCCCTTTTCTTATACAAAGCACCGGTCGAAAGATGCCTTTTCTTCTGGAAAACCCATTCCGGCCAGCGTTCTCTGGGGATGCTCCTGGTGTGGCTTTCCGGATCAATTTCTACTGCCGTGTTTTCCCCTGTCGCATGCTCATTGACAAAAAGGTCATCATCGCCTGATGCCAGGTGAAAATGGCCACAGAAACCGTTGCCGGATTCATACAGCGACCTCCTGTAGGCCAGGTTCCTGCCAACTCCCATGTACGGCATTCTGCAAAGGGCAAAACTGAAATACTGGAGGGCGATAAAAAGGGTGTCGTACCGGATGTACCGGTTCAGCATTCCCTTCCGTTCCATATATCCCCCGTAACCAAGGACGATCGATATCCTCCCGGTGAAGCCTGAAGTCATTCTCCTGATCCACTGGTTGCTGACAGGGCGGCAATCGGCATCGGTGAACAGCATCAGTTCATGGCTGGCGGCCTTGATACCTATGCTCACGGCCAGCTTCTTGCCATGTTCAAACTTCCTGTCCCTTTTTATCCTTGTAACCTTAAGCCTGGGATCCTGCGCGGCAAACCTTTCCAGTACTTCTTCCGTGTCATCGGTTGAACAGTCGTTTACCACGACCACCTCAAAGTCAGGATAATCCTGGCCAAGTATCAAAGGCAGGTGCTGCTCCAGGTTCCGCGCTTCATTACGGGCACAGATTATAACGGAGACCGGCTCCGGATGCGTGCTCTCATTCTTCTTCCGGTAAAACAGGAACTTCGTGTATATGCCAAGGTAATAAGCGAGTTGCACCAGAAAAGCCGTCAGAAAAACAGCCCCGGCTATATAGCCTGAAGCGCTGGCCGATAAAGAAAAAAACTCCTGCATGTCTGAAATAAATACGGCGGCCGGAAAATTAATTAAAGTTTACTTTTAAAAACAGCAACGCAATCTTTTTAGTATGTTCATATTGGTGTTTAATTGAATATATTTGCCGCCAAACAAGCCTTCCATGAGATTTGAGCTGTTTGTAAAATCCGGTCACAGCAAAGCACGGGCAGGTTCGATTACGACTGCCCACGGTACGGTAAATACACCGGCGTTCCTTCCGGTGGGTACCGCCGGAACCGTTAAGGCCGTGCATCAGCGTGAACTCAAAGATGACCTCCGGGCCCAGATCATTCTTTGCAACACATACCACCTGTACCTTCGTCCCGGCACCTCCATCCTTCAGCAGGCAGGGGGATTGCACCCGTTCATGGGATGGGACGGCCCCATCCTTACAGACAGCGGTGGATACCAGGTCTTTTCGCTGGCAGGCAACCGCAAGCTGTCAGAGGAAGGAGCCCTGTTCAAGTCGCACATCGACGGCTCCAGACACCTGTTCACCCCGGAGAACATTGTTGAGATCCAGCGGGTAATAGGTGCCGACATTATGATGGTGCTGGACGAATGCACAGCCTACCCGGCAACATACCAGGAAGCCCGGACTTCAATGGATCTGACCCATCAATGGCTGGCAAGGGCCATGAAGCATTTCGGGAATACTGAACCCCTGTATGGCTTTGACCAGGCCATATTCCCCATCGTGCAGGGCAGTGTTTACAGGGACCTGAGAACTGCATCGGCAGGGGAGGTCTGCCGGTGGAACGCGGCAGGCTATGCCATCGGGGGCCTGGCAGTGGGGGAACCCGAAAGCGAGATGTACGAAATAACCTCACTTGTCACCGGCCTGCTGCCGGAAGACAGGCCAAGGTACCTGATGGGCGTGGGGACTCCTGCCAACCTGCTTGAAGCCATATCTCTCGGCATCGACATGTTCGACTGTGTGATGCCCACGCGGAACGCCCGCAACGGCATGCTCTTTACCAGCGAAGGAGTGCTGAACATCAGAAACAACAAGTGGAAGGATGATTTTTCACCTGTCGACCCCGCAGGCTTCTGTTTTGCCGACACGCATTATTCCAAAGCCTACCTGAGGCACCTTTTCATATCCGGTGAAATACTGGGTGCGCAGATAGCGTCGCTGCATAATTTAAGTTTTTATCTTTGGCTAATGAAAGAAGCCAGAAAAAGAATCATGGAAGGAGGATTTGAAAGCTGGAAAAAAGAAATCATCCAACGTACCGGCAACAGATTATGAAAAAGTTCAGATTATTACTGATAGACTGGTACATCATCCGCAAATTCCTCGGGACTTTCTTCTTTACAATCACCCTGATCTGCCTTATCGCCGTGGTTTTTGACGTCTCCGAGAAACTTGACGACTTCCTGCAGAGCAGCGCCCCGCTGAACAAAATCGTTTTCGATTACTACTTAAATTTCATTCCCTATTTCGCCGTGCTGTTCAGTCCCCTTTTCACCTTCATCTCGGTCATCTATTTCACCTCGCGCATGGCCTACAACACTGAAATTACGGCCATCCTCTGCAGCGGGGTGAGCTTCCACAGGCTGCTGATACCCTATTTTATTTCGGCATTCATCCTCACCGCCTTTTCCTTTTCGCTGAACAATTATGTCATTCCTCATGCCAATGCCCGCAGGCTGCAGTTTGAGGAGGTGTACTACCATGAAAGCCCCCTTCAGGTGAGAGACAGGAACATACATAAACAGATAGATCCCGGTGTTTACGTCTATCTTGAAACCTACAATACGATCACAAACACCGGAAGAAGGTTCTCACTCGAAAAATTCGAGGGAGGAGAACTGGTTTCCAAGCTTCTGTCGGACGAGATCAGGTGGGACTCCACCGCCGGCAAGTGGAATGTGAGGAATTACTATATAAGAGACTATATCGGTGATAAACAACAGGTAAGGTCAGGGATCTCACTCGACACCACCCTCAACATGACACCGGAAGAGTTCAGGCAGAGGGAGGATGCAGTGGATGCCATGAACCTTGGCGAGCTGAACGATTTCATCAGGGAGCAAAAGATGCAGGGCACCGAAGACATTGACCTGTTCCTGCTGGAAAAACACCAGCGCTTTTCTTTTCCCTTTTCAGCGTTCATACTTACCCTCATTGGCGTGTCCGTTTCCTCCAAAAAGGTAAAGGGCGGTATCGGTATGCAGCTGGGCATTGGTTTGCTGATCAGCTTTTCATATATCGTCTTCATGCAATTCGCCTCGCAGTTCGCCATCAGCGGCGCCTTCACCCCTTTCATCGCGGTATGGATACCCAATGTACTTTTTGCAATTATTTCAATATTCCTGTATAGAATGGCCCCAAAGTGACAGCACACAGAAAGGGTAATTAAAATTCAATCATCATGGCACTGGAACGTCACATTGAAGAGCTTAAGAAAAGGAGGGAGGAAGCCCGCAAAGGAGGCGGCCGGCAGGCTGCCGAAAAACAGATGGCCATGGGCAAGATGGTGGTGAGGGATCGTATCCGGCAGCTGGTGGACAAGGATTCCTTCCAGGAGTACGACATGTTTGCCCAGCATGAGGCGAGGGATTTTGACATGGCCAGGAAAATACTGAACGGTGACGGGGTGATCATAGGCTCGGGAACGGTGGGGGGACAGAACGTATGTGTTTTTGCCCAGGATTTCACGGTTGCCGGCGGGTCACTGGGTATGATGCATTCGCGCAAGATCGTCAAGATCATGGAGCATGCCCTTAAGATGAAAATACCCC
>JAXDCR010000069.1:0-15043 GCA_034677845.1 Bacteroidales bacterium
GAAGATAATTTCTTCAGGGCCGCCAGTGATTTTTCAGCCCTGAATTCCTGAATGAAACCAAGGATGGCATTCAATATGACAATGGCAAGGATGGCAAAGGCATCAACCCATTCCTTCAGGAATCCTGAAACCAGCGCGGCCACAATAAGCACCCAGATCATGAAATCCCTGAACTGGTCGAGGAATATGCCTGCAGGGGTGCGGCCCTTTTTCTCCTCCAGCTGGTTAGGTCCGTACCTGATAAGCCTTGCCCTTGCTTCTTCTTTTGATAAGCCGCTATCCGCGCTGGTCTGCCATTTCCCGGCAACCGATTGCACGTCAAAACACCAATAATTTTCCATCCCTGACTTGAAGAAAGAATTACCTAAAATTCGGGTTTCGAAAATACACAATCAGGGATTATTTTACAAACCGGCCAGATATGGCGATGAATTATGTTGCTGTCATTCAGGGAAAGTCATGAGACAACATTTTTACGGCCATTCCCCAGTACATATAAACCACTGTGGTGCCGCTGCTGGTGCCGCCGCTGCCGAACCGGGGATTGACAACATCATTGTATATGGAGCCGAAAGTACAGGAAAAGCCGACACTTGTACAGTACTGGTACTGGGTTTCCTTTACCCTGATGCGGATTTAACCTGAAATCGGGGTTTTGGCCACATACCGCATCAATCCCATCTTTAGTGCGTTCACCTGCTTGGAGCGCCTGATCTCCGTTGTCCCGTCAGGGCAGGTAATAACAGTGACCGTGTCACGCATGCCTGCTTATTCATGCTGTCCAGCCAGAAAATAGGTGTATTCGGTGCCTCCCGCACCGGTCCCCTGAGAGGTGAAAATGATATACACGCCGGCATCCTTCAGGTCTCTCACATAATTAATATATGGTATCTCCTTGCGGAAATAATCACTGGCATCCATGTATACATTCAGAGCGTCCTGCCTTAGTGTGTCGGACAGCAGGGGAGACGGCTGTGCAAATGTTTGCTGTGTAACAATGACCGCCCAAAGCAATAAACTGATAATCTTCATGGTATATAGGGTTTAGGTGTATATGTCTGCCAAAACAGCAGCTGTCAGGTCCCCGTATGCCGGTGTGAGGTAAGTATCTGTTGCCTGAACAAGGCCGTACAGCCGCCCATGAACGGGTGGCGAACCCGGGGCATCACTGCCCGGAGCCCATCCCCCAGGGGTAACGGTCTCTTGTCACACAGTGGGAGCCGGTCTGGTCCTGCCGCAAATCAACCTTAAAAACCATCCTTTCCTTTTCACCGGCATAGGGCTCGATGATTTTCAGATAAGAGACCTCCGCATCGATCCCCCTTACCTCAATATTAATATCATAAAGACAGCAGCAATCACACCGCGGCGCTTCTTCAAACTCCTCAATTACGAGGGTGTCGCCGCACTGCCTTACCTCACAGTAGATCGTGCCGGGGCAGCAGTTGAACGCTGCATTTATGTGCTCCAGGGAAAGGAGGCTGCCTCTTGTTATGAACGAATAGTATATGCAATCCAGTGTGTCCGGAACATCAGCCCGCGCATGGGAAGAATGTTTTAAACTCTTGCAATCAGAAAAATAGGTTACGCTGCCTGATATATCGGTAGTGTCCTTTTCACAGCTGAGGATCAGCAGCTGGATTAACAATATAACAATGGTTAATGGCTTCATATGTCGGCTTGCTTGGATTGAATATCAAATATAACAAACATCCACCGCAATTAACTGCAATTTTAGTTAAATTATTACAAAATTAGTTAAAATAATTTCATTCATCCATAATGACAGGGGCCATGTCCAATGGATTCTGCATAACAGCATGAGACGGCCCCGGGGTTCAGGAGCCGGCTACCTGTGTTTTCCTGTTTCGGCCAGGAATTTCACCACCTGTTCGAACACGTTTTCCGCGGTGAAACCGAACTTCTCATCAAGAACCTTGTATGGCGCCGAAAAGCCGAAATGGTCCAGACCGAAGACCTTCCCCTCTTTTCCCACAAGTCCCTCCAGGGTCACCGGAAGACCCGCGGTCAGTCCGAACACCGGTATGCCGGCCGGAAAGACCGTCTGCTGGTATTCAACCGGTTGTTTCCTGAACAGGCCCTCTGAAATGGCCGAAACAATCCGCACCTTCAGTCCCTTTTCAGATTCAAGCCTCTGTGATCCGGCCAGAAGGGTCGAGACCTCGGAGCCGTTGCCGACAAGGATCACATCGGGACTGGCGGCCTCCTTTACAATATAGGCGCCTTTTTGAGCCTGCATGGCATCTTTAAGCCTCACAGAGCCGGGCAGGGGTGGGAGAGTGGGAACATTCTGCCGTGACAGGATCAGCGCGGTAGGCGTCCGGGTGTTTTCCAGCGCCATTTTCCATGCTACGGTGGTTTCATGGACATCGGCGGGTCGAAGCACCAGCATGCTGTTTTCTCCATGATGGTTTTTAAGCTTTTCAAGCAGCCTGATCTGGGCTTCCTGTTCGACCGGCTGGTGGGTTGGACCGTCTTCACCGACCCGGAAGGCGTCATGGGTCCATATGTACTTGACGGGGAGCGACATCAGGGCTGCCAGCCTGATGGCAGGCTTCATAAAATCCGAAAAAACGAAAAAAGTACCGCAGGCAGCCACCACCCCGCCATGCAATGCCATGCCGTTCACAAGGGCAGCCATGGTGAGCTCCGACACCCCTGCCTGCAAAAAGGCACCGCTGAAATCACCCCTTGTAAATGCCTTTGTGTTCCTGAGAAATCCGTCGGTCTTATCACTGTTTGAAAGGTCGGCGGAGCATACTATAAGGTTTTCCATATGCAGCGCAAGGTGCGCGAGAACATTGCCTGATGCGTTTCGCGTGGCAATATCATCCTTCTGGACCACAAGCCCCGGATCCAGAGCATATGCCCTGCCACTGAAAAATTCATCAAGCTTTCTTGCTTCAGCGGGATGAGCAGCCGCCCACTTCTCCTCTGCTTTTTTCCTGGCCCGTGCCTGTGCCGCTTTTTCTTCAATGACCTCAGCATAATACCGTTGAACTTCCGGAAAAATCCTGAACGGGTCAGAAGGGTCACCGCCAAGATTCACCACCGTCTTTTCAAAAGAGGCACCTGCCTCACCCAAAGGCATTCCATGAGTGGAGGTCTGCCGTTCAAAACTTCTTCCGCCTGCATCCACGGCACCTTTGCCCATGGTAGTCCTTCCAATGATGAGGGTGGGCCTGCTCTTTTCCTCATTTGCCCTTATAAGCGAAGCCCTTATCTCGTCCGGGTCATTGCCGTCGATGGTAAGCACCTGCCATCCCCAGGAACTGTATTTCAGTGCGGTGTCTTCGGCGGTAACTGCACTTGTTTCGGTTGAAAGCTGTATGCCGTTTGAATCAAAGAACATGATCAGGTTGTGCAAGCCGAGGAAGCCGGCAATTCTGCCGGCCCCCTGCGAGATTTCCTCCTGGATGCCTCCGTCTGATATGTAAGCATATGTCTTATGTGACATCCATTCTCCAAAACGGGCACATAGGAACCTTTCGGCAATGGCTGCACCCACCGCCATGGCGTGACCCTGTCCCAGGGGGCCTGAGGTGTTCTCTATCCCCCTGTGGGGGTCAAGCTCCGGGTGTCCCGGTGTTGCGCTGCCCCACTGGCGGAAGTTCCTGATATCATCCAGACTGAAGTTGCCGGTCAGAGTCAGCACGGAATAAAGCATCGGTGACATATGACCCGGATCAAGGAAGAAGCGGTCACGGAACCTCCAGGTCATATCACCCGGATCCCACTTAAGGAACTGCGAATACAGGATGTTTATGAAATCTGCACCCCCCATGGCTCCGCCGGGGTGTCCTGATCTGGCTTTTTCAACCATGGCGGCTGACAGTATGCGAATGTTGTCTGCAGCCCTGTTTATTATTTCCTTGTTCATGTGAAAGGGTTGTTTTTTATGATTTAAAGTCAAATATAAACAACATGAAAGAGACAAATGCACTTTTCCGGGTTAGTTTTACAGGCGGGATTTCCGGAGGCACTTCCGTACATAAGAGAATTAGCTGTAACTTTGGGTTTGATTGCGGTATGCGGTACCGGTGGTACTGTCACTTCCGGAATCTCAAACATATATAACCTATACCTGTCATCATGAGCCTTCAATGCGGCATTATCGGTCTGGCAAACGTCGGTAAAACCACCCTGTTCAACTGCATGTCAAACGTGAAGGCAGAAACCTCAAGTTTCGCCTTTACCTCCAGCAAATCCAACCTTGGCATGGTTCATGTTCCCGACCACCGCCTTGCCGAGCTTGAAAAACGGCAACCCACCGACAGGGTCGTGCCGGCAACGGTGGAGATCGTTGACATCCCGGGGCTGACAAAAGGGGCAAACCAGGGAGAAGGTGTGGGAAACCAGTTCCTTTCCGATATCCGTAACACTGATGCACTGATTCACGTCCTCAGGTGCTTTGATGACGAGAACCTGCCGCATATGGAAGGCAGCGTCGATCCGGTAAGAGACATTGAAACGCTCGATTTTGAGCTTCAGGTGAAGGACATGGAGTCGGTTGACAGGAAGATTCACCGTCTTGAGAAACTTGCCAAGGCAGGCGACAAGGAAGCCAGACATGGGCTGGAGGTACTGCAAAAGGTCAAGGTGCAACTTGAAAATTTCAGGAACGTGAGGGATATGAAACTGGCGGGGGATGAGAGAAAATACATCGACGATCTATTCCTGCTGACGGCAAAACCGGTCATGTTCGTCTGCAATGTCGATGATGCTTCCGCCGTGACCGGAAATGCCTACTCGGAAAAGGTTAAAGCGCTGCTGCAGGGGCGGGATGCAGAAGTCCTCGTCATCGCGGCAAAACTGGAAGCCGAAATAGCTGATTTCGAAAATGAAAAAGACAGGGCGGAGTTTCTGCAGGATGCGGGACTGAAAGAGGCGGGTGTCGACCGATTGGTGCGGTCGGCCTATTCGCTGCTCAACCTCCTTTCATTTTTTACGGTGGGACCCAAGGAGATCAAGGCATGGACCATTCATAAGGGCATGACCGCCCCACAGGCGGCAGGCGTCATTCACAGTGACCTGGAAAGGGGTTTCATCAGGGCGGAGGTCATTAAGTACCAGGATTTCATAAGCCTTGGATCCGAACAGGCATGCAAGGAGAAAGGCAGGTTCCATATTGAAGGAAAGAACTATGTGGTTTGCGATGGCGACATTCTGCACATCCGATTCAACGTTTGACTTGGATCAGCGAAACCGCAATCTGATAAAGACCCTGCTGCAGCAAATTATTTTGCCTGCGATGCTCGTCTTTGCGGCAAGGACGATCCATGCCCAGCCGGAAGGCATTCCGGCACTGAGGCAGGCTGAAGAGCTTCTCGATGCCAGGGGGGAGGTAATCATCAGGTTTTGCCTGCCATCCGGCTATGACGTGCATTTTTTTTCTTCACGGATTTCCGTTGACAGGGTGAGGGGAGATACAATAGAAGCCTATCTTAATAAAATCCAGTATCATGAATTCATTAAGCTCGGCATACCCTTTGCGGTGGTGCCTCCCCCTTCGCTGAAAATACCTGCCGCTGATGCCGGTCTGAAAAGCAGTGTCGCAGAAGAGGACCCTTATCCATCGTATGCGGAGTACATCGGATTGATGGAAGGCTATGCCCGTGATCATCCGCAGCTTTGCAGGCTGGTCGAATTCGGAACCTCTGTCAGGGGAAGGAAACTTCTGGCACTTAAAATATCTGACAATCCGGCGGTAAGGGAACAGGAGCCGGTGTTCCTGTATACTTCCACCATGCACGGAGATGAAGTGGCCGGTTTTATGCTGCTGCTGAACCTTGCCGGGGAGCTGCTCAGCGGATATGGCACCGACAGCCTGGTCACCAGGCTTGTCAGCAACATTGAGATCTGGATCAATCCACTCGCCAACCCTGACGGCACCTATTTCATTTCCGACAGCTCTGTGTTCGGGGCCACGAGACTTAACGCCAATCATGCAGACCTGAACCGGAACTTTCCCGGTCTGCCTGCAAACGATCACCCTGACAGCATGGCATGGCAACCGGAAACCATAGCCATGATGAACTGGATGAAAGAATTGCATGTTGTGCTGGCGGCAAATCTTCACTGTGGATCGGAGGTGGTGAACTATCCATGGGATACCTGGAGCCGGCTGCATGCAGATGATGGCTGGTACCGGCAAATTTCACGCGCCTATGCCGACACGGTCCATAATTACAGCCCCTCCGGCTATATGTCTTTCCTTGACAACGGAATTACAAATGGTTATGCCTGGTATTCAATCACCGGCGGCCGTCAGGATTATACCAACTATTATCTGCACGGAAGGGAAATTACCCTGGAGATATCAGATCAAAAATATCCTTACGCAAGCCAATTGGCCGACTTGTGGAGTTACAACAGAAAAAGCCTGCTGGAACTCATGGGACAGGCACTGTACGGAGTTAGGGGAAAGGTGACGGATTCTGCAACGAATGAGGTGCTTGAAGCCAGGCTCACCCTTATGGGCTATGATTCTGACCATTCCGAGGTGTATTCATCCCCGGGGGATGGTCAGTACTACAGAATGCTGCGGCCGGGCAGTTACCGGTGGGTGGTCCACTCTCCGGGATATGCCGAGAGGCAGTTTTCCGTCACCCTTGGGGAAAAGGAAACCGTCACGGCCGATCTGAGACTCACTCCCCTGGAGACAAACTACCTGGTTTATCCGAACCCGTTCGAAGACCGGCTGTTTTTTTATCCCGGCGAAAGCTCCGGAGAACTGAAGATGGATTTGTATGATATTTGCGGGCGCAGGTTGCATACTCTTATCACGAAGGTTAATGAACGGGAACCGGCAGAGATCCCTTTAAGCTTTCTGACGAATGGAACCTATATAGGTGTGTTCGCTTACCGGGGAAAGGTATTCACAAGGGTACTGGCCAGGATTCGGCCCTGACGGTTGTCTTCCTGTTGACAACTTAATTCTGACATGTTAAAAGTCCGTATTTTCCGTAAGCAACATTGCCCTATCTTAGCCGTTTTATTTTACAAAATCCGCCATTGCCATGTCAAATACCCGGCATTTCATGCTAACCACCCTGTTATGCCTGCTGAAAGGCTTTACTGCGGCACCGCAGGACATAAAAATCATCCCCCCTGAAAGACCCAGGCTTATCGTTGGCATCGTGGTCAGCCAGATGCGTTATGACTACATACAGCGTTACTGGGACAAGCTTGACGAGAAAGGCATACGGCTGCTTGTCGACAGGGGCACTTCCTGTTCCAACACAAGCTTCAGTTACCTTTTCTCCCGGCAGGGAACCGGGCATGCCACTATTGCCACCGGAACGACACCTTCCGAGCATGGCATCATAGGAAAGGAATGGTATCAGTATCTGCAGGACAGAGTAGAAAGCAGCACGGAGGATCCGCAGCACCATGCCGCAGGCGGCAACGTCGACAACGGCAGGATAAGTCCCCGTAACCTCATGTGCACAACCTATGCAGACGAGATCAGGCTGTCAAACAACTTCGGATCAAAAGTCTTTTCGGTGTCCATGGACCCTGCCCCGGGGGTTTTTTCAGCGGGCCACACGGCAAACGGCAGCTACTGGTATGACAGCAATACTGGCAACTGGATCACAAGCACATACTACATGGAAAATGTGCCGGAGTGGGTTACCGGTTTCAACGCAAAACGATTTCCGGATGTATACCTTTCGGAGGACTGGAATACACTCCTTCCCCTGGATCAATACACTGAAAGCCTTCCGGACAGCAACAAATACGAGACCGGAATAAAAGGCAAAACGACCTTTCCCTACAGGTTGGGTGAGATGTCGAAAATATCAAGGAAAGTGCTGGATTACGGCCTCCTTGAAAAAACACCCTTCGGCAATTCATTCACAAAGGACTTCGCTTCCACCCTGATTGTAAATGAACAGCTGGGCAGGGATGATCTGACCGACGTGATGGTCATCTGCTTCACCGCAAATGAAAACATCGGCAATCTTTTCGGCCCCAATTCAGTTGAGATGGAGGATGCCTTTCTCAGACTTGACAGGGAGATCGGGGCTTTTCTGAGCTTCCTTGACCAGCAGGTCGGAAAGGAAAACTGCCTGGTTTTTCTGACATCTGACCACGGTGTTGCCCAGGTGCCTTTGTATCTGACCGACAACAGGATCCCTGCCGGGTACTTCAACCAGAACGGTGCCTTGTCGCTCCTGACAAGTGCACTTAACAATATGTACGGAAGAGGTGAGTGGATAAAAAAATACAATTCGCAGCAGATTTATCTGAACCATAACCTGATTGAGGATTCCAAACTGTCACTGAGGGAAATGCAGGATTATGCCGCACAATTCCTGCTGCAGTTTTCAGGCGTGGCCAATGCGGTGACCTCCTACACCCTTCAGACTTCAAGCTTTGCAGATGGCATTTTTAAAAAAATGCAGAACAGTTACAACCAGAAACGCTCGGGTGATGTGATGATCAACCTGAGAGCCGGCTGGGTCGAAATGAACGGAGGGGCGACCGACGGCAGCTCATCCTATTCCTATGACTCGCACGTACCACTTATCTGGTACGGCTGGAAAATCGGACGCGGAACCATCACCCGCAAGATAGATCTGGCTGATATCGCCCCCACCATTGCCGGCATGCTGAACATAGCCTATCCTAACTCATGCAGCGGCTCACCCCTGTACGAGCTTTTGCCATAGGTGGCCGACATCACTCCATTTCGCCAACCGAAGGAGACATTTCTCTGGCGACCGCAGGGCCTGATCAGGTAAATATGCCCGCTGCCGCAAGGATTTTACAGATTAATGCCCGGATGTTTATGAATATCTTTCTAAATCACTATTTTTGCAGCATTATAAGAGTGGCAGGATTTCCCTTATGAACATCCGGGATACCGATAATTACTAATTTAACGATAAAATAACGCATGAACTACCTCTACCCGATTAAGTTCAGACCGATCATCAAGGATAAGATTTGGGGAGGCACGCGGTTAAAGACTTCACTGAACAAGAATGCAAAAACCGACAAGGCGGGAGAAAGCTGGGAGATAAGCGGCTACCCGGGAAGCATTTCAAGGGCAAGCAACGGCTTTCTTGCCGGCAACACCCTTGAAGAGCTCATTGAAGTGTACATGGCCGACCTGATGGGTGAGGCGGTTTTCGATCAGTTCGGCACTTTTTTTCCTTTGCTCATAAAATTCATTGATGCAAACGACATCCTTTCGGTGCAGGTTCACCCTGACGATGAGCTCGCCGGGAAGATTTTCGGGTCACACGGAAAATCCGAACTATGGTACATCGTTGATGCAAAGGAAGATGCAGAGGTGGTCATCGGATTCAGGGAACATGTCACCAGGGAACAGTGCCTGCGGCATGTGATGGATAAGACCCTGATGGATATCCTGAATATCGAAAAGGTCCGTTCAGGCGACGTGTTCTTCCTCCCTCCCGGAAGGGTGCATGCCATTGGCTCCGGAGTCCTTCTTGCTGAAATACAGCAGACATCAGACGCCACGCTGAGATTGTATGATTTTGACAGGCTGGATGAAAAGGGAAAACCCAGGGAACTGCATCTTGACCATGCACTTGAAGCCATAGATTATAACGTCTACCAGAAATATAAAACCGAATACCGGAAAGTGCCAAATACCTCCAACCTTTTAGCTAAATGTAACTATTTTACAGTTAATTACATGGAGGTAAACAAGGTCATTGAAAAGGACTATTACGAACTGGATTCCTTTGTTGTTTACATGTGCCTTGGCGGAAGCCTTGATATTTTTTACAATCACCGCGATAAGGAACCGCTGCAGATGGGAGAAACTATCCTCCTGCCGGCAGAACTTAAGAACATCCGGCTCGTTCCCCGGGAACCTGCCTCACTCCTGGAAATTTACATTGAGGGCGAGTCACCTGTAAAAAAGACCGGAGATATCCTTGAAAGGTTGTTTTAATGAAGATACAAAGTGTCCGGTTCATTAAAAGCAGTATCGATGCCGGATCCTGTCCCCGGACCACCTTGCCGGAGTACGCTTTTGCGGGACGGTCAAACGTTGGCAAATCATCGCTGATCAATTACCTTACGGGAACAAAGGGACTGGCAAAAACCTCGTCAACGCCCGGAAAAACAAAGCTTATCAATCATTTCCTGGTCAACCGGAACTGGTTACTTGCGGATCTCCCCGGTTACGGATATGCAAGGGCCGGAAAGATGCGGAAAAAAGAGCTGATGCCCCTTGTTTCAGACTACCTGCTCACAAGGCAAAACCTGGCCTGCCTTTTCCTGCTGATTGACTGCCGGCATGAACCACTCATCAATGACCTTGACATGATACACTGGCTGGGCAGCCATCAAATCCCCTTTGTTATCGTATTCACCAAGACAGACAAGCTCAGTGCCGCAACCCTGCGCCGCAACCTCGGGCGGTACAGGAATACCCTTTCAATGACCTGGGAGGAACTTCCCCTGATATTCATAACCTCATCCCTTCGACAGGAAGGCAGGGATGATATCCTGGCTTTTATTCAGGGTACCAATGAAACATTTGCATCGACAAGGAAACGGTGAAACATATTTTATTAGGGGATATTTTTTACTTTTGCAGCACCAAATAATCCAATAAAATATTGTAAACCCATGAAGATCAAGGCTCCGATAAAATTTTTTTCAGGAAGGGCATCGCATTATCTGGCTGAAAGGATAACATCCAGTTATGGAACCGAACTGGGGACGACCTCTGTGATTGAATTCAGCGACGGGGAGTTTCAACCGTATTTTGAAGAGTCCGTCAGAGGATGCATTGTCTTCATTGTGCAGTCTACATTTCCTCCGTCGGATAACCTGATGGAACTGCTGCTTCTCATAGATGCGGCAAAAAGGGCATCTGCTTACCAGGTGGTGGCAGTAATGCCGTATATGGGACTGGCACGGCAGGACCGGAAAGACAGGCCAAGGTGCAGCATAGGAGCCAAGCTGGTTGCAGACCTTCTGACCGCCGCGGGAGCTGACAGGATCATGACGATGGACCTCCACGCAGACCAGATCCAGGGATTTTTTGATGTACCTGTCGATCATTTATACGGTTCAACCTTATTCATACCTTACATAAAAGGACTGGGTCTTGAAAACTTGGTGGTAGCCGCACCGGACATGGGGGGGACCAAACGTGCCAATGCCTATGCCCGGTTTCTGAACTGCGAAATGGTCATCTGTTACAAGCTGAGAAAAAAGGCCAACGTGGTTGAGGAAATCAAGGTCATCGGAGAGGTAAGGGATAAAAACATTATCATCGTCGATGACATGATCGATACCGCAGGGACAATCTGTCTGGCTGCAAAGCTGATGATGGAGGAAGGAGCAAGGAGCATACGGGTGGTCTGCTCACACCCTGTCCTTTCCGGTCCCGCCTATGAGAGGATAGACAAGTCACCGATCACGGAAGTGTGCGTGACGGATACCATACCGTTGCGCGGTCAGTCTGAAAAAATCAAGGTCATTTCAATCGCCGATCTTTTTGCCGATGTAATCCACAAGGTATACCGATACCAGTCCATCAGCAACAATTTTCTTGAATAGCCCTGTTGCGTTTTGCATTTTTGCCGGACGAATTGCTATATTTGCAGTCCTTTTAACCCACTGTTTGTTTAAACAATGGTGTAATGGGGAATGCGGATGCCGTAATTCCAAGTAGCACAATATTTATTGTTTAAAACTTAATTATGAAAACTGTTGAACTGAAAGCCAGCCTGAGAAAAAAACTGGGTAAGAAAGACACCAGGGATCTCAGAAAGAAAGGTCTTGTTCCATGTGTGTTGTATGGCGGAAAGGAAACGATGCACTTTTACGCCCACGAAAATGAATTCAGAAACCTTATCTATTCAAACCATGTCTATGTGGCTGACATAGATATCGAAGGAATCAGGAAACAGGCCATAGTCAAGGAGATCCAGTTTCACCCTGTGACCGATAAAATCAATCATATCGACTTTCTTGAGGTATGGCCTGATAAGGTTGCTGTAATTGAACTGCCCGTTGAGATAACCGGTAATTCCGTGGGCATACGTGCCGGAGGCAGACTCAAACAACGCAAACGTTACCTGAAGGTCAGGGGATTGATAAAAAACATGCCTGAAACCCTGATAATCGATATTACCAACCTGGACATCGGTGACTCAATCCTTGCCGGATCACTTCAATTTGAAAACCTTGAAATAATGGAGCCCGGTTATACCATGGTGGTGGGTGTTGTGTCGTCAAGGGCCGTCGCCATGGCTGGCGAAGAAACCGAAGCTTCCAAGTCCGGTGCGGCAGAAACCCCGCAACCTGCAGCCTCCGAAGGAAAACCGGAGGGAAAGTCCGAAGGTAAAAAGGATTAAAGCTCTTTGCGGTGAAATACCTGGTGGCGGGACTGGGTAACGTGGGCGAGCAATATAACGACACCCGGCATAACATAGGCTTTACCATACTGGATGAGCTGGCAGATAAAAGCGGCATCGCCTTCAGGAAAGTGAGGTTCGGATACAGGGCGGAACATAGCCATAAAGGACGGATCATAATCCTGCTGAAGCCTTCTACTTATGTGAACCTGAGCGGACGAGCCATACGCCATTGGCTGCAGAAGGAATCCATCAATAAGGATAAATTGCTGGTCATTGCCGACGATCTGGCATTGCCCTTCGGCACACTCCGCCTGCGGCCAGCCGGAAGCGACGGAGGCCATAACGGATTAAGAAACATTATTGAAATACTTGAAAGTCAAAATTTTGCAAGGCTGCGTTTTGGCATTGGCGGTGAGTTCCTCCCTGGCACTCAGGTCGATTATGTTCTCGGAAACTGGACAACGGAAGAGCGACTCAGGCTTTCATCCAGGATCGAAGTCTGCCATGAGATCATCCATTCATTTGCCACCGCCGGTGTCGAAAAGACCATGAACCTGTTCAACAACCGCTGAAGAATGCAAAAACCGGCGGGTTTTATGGTCTTCATGATTTTTACTATCTTGGAGGCAGAAATGCAGGCATAACCTCCATTTCTTTCATTATTTTCCATCATTGCTGTCCACTTAAAATAAACTGAAGGACAGTTGGTTATATAAAGGTTCTTTGACATCATTGTAACTCATGTTTGTAAGAAGCTCTTTAACAGGTGTTTTATCTAATAATGATATACCTAAAACCTGTAAAATTTCGTAGGTTGATCGCTCAATTTTAAGTTGTGTTCTGACGATGGCTACCAAGCAATATGCAATTATTGCAGAAAATACCTGTATTCGAACGGCGTTTTCAGATGTGCCCCAGAAGGCTTTTATTTTTAAATGTTGCTTGATCCATTTAAAGAACAATTCGATCTGCCAACGATTTTTATAGAGAAAAGCTATCTGGTCTGCTGAAAGTTCAAAATTATTGGTCAGAAAAACAAAATTTCTGTTTGTTTCATGATCATAGAACTTAATCTTTCGTAGCTTTTCTGGGTACGCTTTTGATACATAAAAACCGGAAAGCTTTCCAATCTGATCGCATTTAACACCAGAAGTTTTATCATGCTTTCTGGAGTACATTCGGTTGAACTGAAGATTACTCTTTGCCCTAACTACAAAAAAAGCAGAGTGCAGAGTAATCTTGTAAAGCCTTGTGTAATCAACATAGCCTCTATCAAAGATATAATATGCACCGGGCTCATAAAAAAGGTAATCCATTGCATTCATATCATGAACTGAGGCAGGAGTGATATGCACAAAAGCAGGAATCTGGGTGTTAATATCAAACAAAGTATGAAGCTTTATTCCTCCTTTGGTCTTTCTAAACTTAGCCCACCAGAAAACGCTTAAGCAAAGATCGATAGTGGAAGAATCAAATGCATAAACCTGACCTTTGATTTTAAAATCGTCATTTACCTTGTCTTTCCGTGCAATATCAATAAGATGATAGGCAAATTCCTCAAAGATCTTGCTATTGCGATTTAGATTGGCTTTCGCCAGGTTACTGAGCGTGATACTTTTACCAAAGCCAAGATGGTATGATTTACCACTGTGTGCATTTATAGCTACAATAAGATCACGCAAACTATCTCGATTAGTAAGCTGCCCAAAAACCATGCACAGAAGTTGATTCCAGCAAGTAAAGTGTTTGATATACTTGTTACCTTCATACTTATTGACACATTTATCAAATATTCGCTGTGGCAAAAATTCTGTGATCTGAACGTAAACATATTTACCTTGATTCATTGTCAGCCTATTTACAGGCTAACATAATCAATTCAAATCGTCACCATGCAAAAAAACTCTACAAACCAGTCATATCAATGATTTCAAAGAACGTATGTTTTTTTTTAGTAGACACTAATGTTATGTTACATTAAATAATTTTTAACTAAGGACTTATGGAACCTTTGGAAATTCAGAACCTAAGATACCGAAGACAATATATTATAGCACCTCTCGAGATAGACTGTCCCTTTAACCATAAGAAAATCAACCTTATTGGCTCGCGCACGCTATATGCCCATGCCGATCTTAAGCTTACCGAAGCAGGGAATGGTGAAGACAGAATAATTCTCCTGGGTGATATTTTTGATTTTCAAAATCCCGAAAAGGATAACCGGGGTATTCTGCTTGACCTTATGGGACTTGATTTTGACAGTCTGGCAAGGAAACTTTCATATTATACCGGAAGATACCTGATTATCCACAGGCATGGAAATGAGCTTAAACTTATACACGATGCCATTTCCTTGCGGAAAATATATTATGCACAGATGGATGGCCTGCTGTGGTTTGCTTCCCAGCCTTACCTGCTTGCAAAACTGCTCAACCTTAAAGAAACACAGATACCTTCAAAGGTTGAATATTACAAAACCCTCAATGCCATTCAGTCATATAATGCAAACTTTGGCAATACCACAGTCTATGATGAAATAATGCAGGTGCTTCCAAACCATTACTTCGATGTGGAGAAATCCATGGCTGTCAGATACTGGCCGAATGAAATAATGCAACCTCTGGATATTGAGGAGGCTGCTGAAAAATGTGCAATGATGATCAAGG
>JAXDCR010000070.1:0-5266 GCA_034677845.1 Bacteroidales bacterium
ATTCAACACATGAACCCTATTTACAGTATTTTGTTAATGGCCGTCGGCAGCATCTGTGCTGCCAGCTTTTATGTGCCGATCAAACGCATCAAAGGCTGGTCATGGGAATCTTACTGGCTGGTGCAGGGGATTTTTTCATGGATCCTGGTGCCCGTGTTCTTTGCCTGGCTTACCGTTCCTTCAGGAACCTTCGGAAGCATCCTTTCCCAGTCGCCTTCCTCTGCCAAACTCTGGGCGATTTTTTACGGGGCCCTGTGGGGCGTGGGGGGACTTACCTTCGGGCTTAGCATGCGGTACCTGGGTGTTGCCCTGGGACAGTCAATAGCATTGGGACTTTGTGCGGCCATCGGAACGCTGGTACCGCCCCTGGTGAGCGGGCAGAATCTTTTCAATGACCGCTCCGGCATGCTTATCCTCATAGGTGTGGCCATCAGCGTGGCAGGCATTGCCACCATCGGCTATGCCGGCAGCCTGAAAACCAAAGAAATGTCGGAAGAAAACCGCAGGGCGGCTGTCAGGGAATTTGCCCTGAAAAAGGGGATTCTCATAGCCATCCTGTCAGGTGTGATGAGCGCCTGCTTTAATTTCGGCCTTACCTCAGGCCGCCCCATTCAGGATACCGCCGTTTCACTGGGCACCAATCCCCTGTTTGCCAAAAACCCGGTCATCATGTTCGTGACCTTCGGGGGATTCATTACGAATTTTATTTACTGCGTCTTTCTGAATATCAAGAACAAAACAGGGAAGGACTACCTGTCCCTGTCCCCGGGGATCCTCACCAACAATATAATTTTTGCGGCCATTGGCGGCACTCTGTGGTACATGCAGTTCTTTTTCATGGGCATGGGTGAAAGCAAACTGCCTGCCGGTATGGTGGCGTTCAGCTGGAGCATTCTGATGTCAATGAACATTCTGTTCAGCAACATCTGGGGAATCATACTGAAGGAATGGAAAGGCGCCGGCCGGAAAACGATAGCCGTGCTGCTGATCGGACTGCTGGTTCTGATCCTGTCGACCTTTGTGATCAAACTTTAGGAATCTGTATATCAAAGATATACAGGAACGAAAAATTAAAATCTGTAATAAAACACTGAAATGAAAAAAGAGAAGATTGTCCAGGCTTATGCTCTTGCAAAGGAACAATATGAAGCCCTTGGCGTAAACACTGACGAGGCTGTAAAAAAGATGCAGCAGGTGAAGATCAGCCTTCATTGCTGGCAGGCTGATGATGTGGGAGGTTTTGAGACACCCGATGCCACACTCGGGGGAGGAGGAATCCAGGCGACAGGCAACTATCCCGGCAAGGCGCGCAACATAGAGCAGCTGAAGCAGGACATTGACAGGGTGATGAGCCTGCTGCCCGGTAAACAGCGGCTGAACCTGCATGCCATTTACGGGGACTTCAGGGGAAAGAAGGTGGACAGGGACCAGATCGGGGTTGAACATTTCCAGACATGGATAGACTGGGCAAAGCAACACGAAACGGGCATTGATTTCAACCCCACCTGTTTTTCCCATCCCCTGGCCAATGAGGGCTTTACCCTTTCAAGCAAGAATGAGAAGACCCGCAGGTTCTGGGTCGAGCACGTCAGACGTACCAGAGAAATAGCTGCAGAGATGGGCAGGCAGCTCGGTACCCCTTCTGTCAACAACATCTGGATCCCCGACGGGTCAAAGGATGTGCCGGTTGACCGCAACACCCACAGGAGCATACTCAAAAAATCACTTGATGAGATCTTTGCGGATCAGTACCCCGCAAAACACCTGAAAGATTCGCTGGAACCCAAACTGTTCGGGATGGGACTCGAAGCCATGACTGTCGGTTCAGCCGAGTTTTACCTGGGATATGCGGTGAAAAACAAAAAACTGATCTGCCTCGACAACGGACATTTTCATCCGACGGAACAGGTGGGTGACAAGATCTCCGCCGTGCTGCAGTTCGTGGACGGGCTGTTGCTGCATATGACCCGGCCGGTGCGGTGGGACAGCGATCATGTGGTGACGTTCAACGACGAGGTGCTGCTGATCGCCCAGGAAATTGTTCACAGCCAGGCATTGAACCGGGTGAACATCGGGCTCGACTATTTTGATGCGAGCATCAACCGGGTGGGTGCTTACGTTGTGGGTGTCAGGGCTGCCCAGCTTGCATTCCTGTTTGCCCTGCTGGAACCGTTTGAAACATTGAAAAAATACGAAGAGGAAGGAAGGTATTTCGAGCGGCTGGCCCTGCAGGAAATTCTCAAGACAAAACCATTCGGTGCGGTTTATGATTACTATTGCCTGTCGCAGGATGTGCCGGTGGGTACGGATTTTGTTGACGAGATCCGGCAGTATGAAAAGAAGGTGCTGAGCAAACGCTGACCCTTATTACAATTGACCTGGATGGCAGGTTCCGTGAAGGATTGACAATGTTTATTTATACAACGTTTTAATCATGGCTAAAGATGTGATTGCGGTTTTTGATGTGGGCAAGACCAACAAGAAGATCCTTCTGTTTGATGACACCCTGTCTCTTGTGCACCAGGAGGAAAAAAGAACAGAGGAAATAATTGACGACGACGGTTTTCCCTGTGATGATATTGAACAGCTGGAGCAATGGATGAAGGATGCCCTGCAAAAGGCCGGAAGAGCATACAACCTGAGGGCCGTCAATTTTACAACCTACGGGGCCACCCTTATGTACCTGGATGACAACGGAAGACGCCTGACCCCGGTATACAACTACCTTAAGCCCATGCCTGAAGGTGTCCTGGACGGCTTCTATGAATCATGGGGAGGGGCGGATGAATTTTGCCGCCGCACTGCTTCCCCGGCGCTGGGCATGCTGAACTCGGGCCTGCAGGCGCTATGGCTTAAGAAAAAAAAGCCGGAGGTATTCGGTCAGGCAAAGACAATCCTGCATTTGCCGCAATACCTGAGTTATTGTTTTACGGGTAAAAAGGTTTCGGAGTATACCTCCATCGGATGCCACACGGCCATGTGGGACTTTGACAATATGACCTACCATCCGTGGCTTCGGGCTGAAGGTATAAGGCTGCCGGAACCCGTTTCAAATGACACGACCTATGAAGGTTTTACAGATGGTCACAGGCTGACATTCGGCATCGGCATTCACGACAGTTCCGCATCCCTTGTTCCTTATTTCAGGGGAAGTCCCGAGCCCTTTATCCTGGTATCGACGGGCACCTGGTGCATCTTCATGAATCCCTTCAACGATGAGCCGCTGACAGCGGAGCAGCTTAAAAAAGACAGCCTCTGCTACATGAGCATAAACCAGAAGCAGGTCAAATCATCGCGTCTGTTTCTGGGACATATTCACGATGTGAATGCAAAAAGGCTTGCAGAGCATTTCAACATGAGGGAGAACAGCTATAAAAAAGTAACGATCAATGTGCCCCTTCTCAAAGACATGGCTTCAGAAGGAAGGACCGGCAGGCTGTTCTTCCGGCAGGCCATTCCTTCGGATTTTGTCGATCATTCGGTCGATCTTGCCCGGTTCGCTTCTTATGAGGTTGCTTACCACCGTCTTGTATTCGACCTGGTGAGCCTTGGCATGGATTCCCTGCGGCTTGTCATTCCGGCCGCCGACACGACAAGGACGGTATACATTTCAGGTGGTTTTGCCAGGAATGAGATCTTTGTCCGGCTCCTGGCAACCCGGCTCCCTGACAAGGCGGTTTACACCTCCGAGATCGATAACGCCACCGCGCTGGGCGCGGCCATGGTGATCTGGGAAAAGGCATTCGGGAAGGAATTGCCTTCGGTCAACCTGGGACTAAAGTTATGTCTGCCGCTCAGCCATGAATAAAGAGTTTTGCTCATTTCTCAGACAAAAGAACCGGCATCTTTGATGATGCTGCGTTTCAGCATAGGATTTAACCGGATAGAAGCGAATGCCGGGTGAAACTGACAAATATCTGATCTCATCTGTCCGTCAGGGGGATTATAAGACCTTTGAAATCATTTTCAGGGATCATTATTCCTGGTTATGCAGGTATGCAAGGGGACTGGTAAACACACCCGAAACGGCAGAGGATATCGTTTCCGATGTTTTTGTCAGGTTATGGGAATCAGCAGAAAATCTGATTATTCATACTTCACTGAAAGCTTACCTTCTCACAAGCGTGCACAATGCCTGTATCAACCATATCAGGAGGGACAGAATGCGTTGGAAAGACCTGGATGATGAAACGGTTGAAAAACTGAATGCCATGTTGCCACCCCTGCATCCTGATGCCGCCATAAGTTCCCTGATGGCCGGAGAGCTGGAAGATGAAATGAAAAAGGCAGTGGACGACCTTCCTCCGGTCTGTGGCGACATTTTCAGGATGAGCCGCAATATGTCACTGACATATAAGCAAATCGCTGACAGGCTGCAAATCTCCGAAAACACGGTAAAGGTTCAGATTTTCCGTGCCCTGACAAAGCTCAGGGAGGTATTGAAAAAGAACCTTGAATGAACCCGTTGGATGAATGATACCGGTGATTGCGTTACATTTATCAGCAATTCTGTTCTTTGATTCCGGAACCATCAGGGATTCACAGATGGCATACAGTAAAAGGAAAGATTTTCCGGATAGCTTGCTGAGGTGATGGGGTTAACCCATGCCGATCCGTTACAACGCCCGCAAATAATTCAAACAAGTTCAGTAAAAAACATAACCGTAACAATTTCTGCATATTGTGGTCAGTTGCTGTCATGTGGCACAATATTTTTTATCTGCCTGTAATACCTGTATGACAAAAATGTGTCTATTAAATATCATGTTTGATCAATTATGAAGGAAACTACGTTTGAAGAAAATATCCAGGAAGCCGTCGTTGATTATCTCTCGGGTCATCTTACGCAGGAAAGGGCCCTGCAGCTTTTAAACTGGATCGACAGCAGCGAGGAGAACAGACAATGCTTCGCCGGCCTTTGCTCAGCCTGGCACCGTTCCGGACAGGCGCTCGGGGGTTCCTTTGACCTCCATGCGGCAGCCTTTAGGATAAAGGAATCCATAAAGGAAAGGGATATCCGTAAACTGCCCGGAAAATACATTCATATCCGCCTGTCGAAACTGATCAGAATAGCGGCAGCCGTCATTCTTTTGCTGGCAGCAGGTTCCTCAATCCCTTACCTGTTTGGAAAACTGAAGGCATTCAGTAATGAAAATACTGTCTATGAGGCCTATACTCCCAAAGGTTCCCGATCATCAATAACCATGCCTGACGGAACACTTGTTTGGATGAACGCAGATACCCGTATCCGATATTCCGCGACATA
>JAXDCR010000071.1:0-13299 GCA_034677845.1 Bacteroidales bacterium
TTTTACATAGTTGCAAAGAAAAATGGAATTCCTGCAAAAGGAATTCATCTGTACAAAGATCAGACAGCAATTATGCTGGTGAAAATTTTTGGACTGTTTACAGTAATTAATGCCAAAGGTAAGGAAATGAATCAAGGAGAGACTGTAACATTATTTAACGATATGTGCTTCATGGCACCAGCTTCTCTAATTGATAAAAATATCGAATGGAAAGAGATTGACAACATTACTGTCAATGCAAAATTTACGAATGGTAATATTACAATCAGTGCAATATTGTATTTCAATGAAGAAGGCGAGCTTATAAACTTTTTAAGCAATGACAGATTCGAAACTGTAGATGGGAAGACCTTCAAAAACTATCCCTGGATTACTCCAGTGACAGGTTACACGAATGTAAATGGATATCGCCTTCCTTCAGGTGCAAAACTAATATACAAACATCCTGATGAAGATCTATGCTATGGTGAGTTCAACTTGAAGAGTATAGAATACAACTGTAAAGATTTTAAATAAAATACGAACGCATAACACGGACAACATGGGCAAGTTGTTTGGCAAACTTTTTTGCCTGGTGACATGTACGCCAGCCGGGAAAATGGTGCTCAAAATATTGATGATTGCAAGTGTAATTACATTGATAATCGACAGTTGTGAAGGAGATTATTTGAACGAGCCAACAAGTAAGGGTATTAATTCTTTTAGCTTTAAAGTTAATGGGCAAAAATGGGTAAAAAGTGCTGTAATACCTTCATATCCATTTATGGGAATTAATCTGAATCGCTTTGCGGAGAGTTGGTTATCTGGCTTTTTTCAAGGCGATATTGAGGGGGATAATAATATCCCTGGTGGAATTGTTGAATGGGTAATATTGCAGCATTTGAAGATTTCGGATCTGCCAAAAACATTTTCACTTATGGGCTTTGCTGATTACCCGGAATTATACGGGGACATTGATACATCATATTGTTATTTGAGGTTTACGTTTTTTCCGGTAAATTACAACGAAAGGATAATTTTTTCAGACATTGTCAACGGAAACCTGGAAATAAACAGATTTGACAGTATTTGCTCCGGGACTTTCAGTTTTAATATCGCAAGCGATAAGGATACCCTGTCTATCACAGATGGAAAATTTGATTATGAAATCAAATACTATTAATGTATGTGCCGGATACTGCCCCCGGCAAACGGTATACTAAATGCAGGTGTAGGATTGTAGCAATTATTTTGAATATTGGCAATTATTCGCCACGAAAGACAATGAATACTTGTTAACTCTTCACCTGTTCATACGGCCAACAATTATCGGCAAACCGCCGGAGCTGAATTGCAATGACCTGTGATTTTTTCATATATGATTAATCAAGGCAAAAAGGTATATAATGACTATATCAGGGAATCAATCAGAACATACAAGTCATTCGAATGCATCCTCAATTGCAATCGCATGGGCGGTTACTCTGCTCGTATCTTCGTTGGGAGATATCGGCTGTTTTGAACTGACCGGAGTGGTGCCCCTATGGCTGCTCTGGGCAAAAATAAGCATGTTGGGCGCGCTTATCTTACTGAGCTGGTTTTGGAAGTCAATCAGCGCTTTGCGTTTCTTTTTTGTCATGCTGCTGGTAATAACTTCACTCATGAGGGTGAACGCGTGGCTGCTAGGTTCGCCTGCCTGGACAGCCTGGCAGAATCAGCAGCCCTTCACAGTCGCAGCTATGACAGCTCAGTCGGTTGAGATAGGAACAGCATTATTCATAATTGGGATGCTATTCCTGCTTAGGAAACAACGGCAGAGGTTCTTCCTTGTAAAGGGCAACATTACCGCAATGATTGAGCCTGTCAGATGCATGGGCCGGAAATCGCCAAGCCCGCTGTGGAGATTCGGATCAGTCTTTACACTGATCGTTATCATAGCCCAGTTTTTCATGTTCATACTACCGTTCCCGACCACTTCCGGCACAGTACGTCTATTGATGCCACTCATCCCGGTGATTCTGATACTTGCTGTTGCCAATGGCTTCACCGAAGAGATCATCCTTCGTGCTGCACCCATATCCACAGTGTTCGAAGTGGTAGGGAATACAAATGCCATATGGATGGCCTCCATCCTCTTTGGACTTTCACATTACATTGGCGGCATTCCATCTGGTGTTCCCGGGGTACTGACAACAACTTTACTGGGTTGGTTCTTTGGTAAATGCATGATGGATTCCCGAGGGTTTTTCTGGCCGTGGTTCTTTCATACCATGCAAGATATACTGCCATTTACTTTGATGTCCTTGGCAGCTATCTCTTAGATATCACCATATGCAAGACATGGATACCGCCCGGCAAAGACAGGTATCCGGCAGAGCTTGCGCTTCGATTAAACGCCTGATGCCCACAGTTAAATAATATTAATAATGAAAAGGGATTGGCATCAAACTTTGAAGACTTTGAAAATGTGGTACAATATCATTATGCGCTAAAAACGGATTTTAATGTTCTTTTAAATGGAAATGTAAAAGACTATAAGGAATCCAACATCCAATTTATGTTCGCGGAGGAATTCCTTCAAAGCATCAGATATGATTAACCTGCACCAAAAAGCCTTTATACCCAATCGCCGGGCTGTGGGGCATCGGGTAAAAGCTTGTCTTTTGCGTAACAGCAAATCCGGTGCCGGATAAATTCTATGCATTGTTCAGGATGCATGACGTATCGCTCAATGCCGCCGATATCAGATTAAACGGGGATCATGCCAAATAAGAAAATCTCAGGGATCAACAAACATCCTTACAAAATGCAGGTCACCTGTAATTGCAATTTAATCTGGACCGTTTGAACCGGCGGCAGAATAAACTCAGCTTATCTGCTAATCCCTCCTGCAATTGACGATCCCCTAAAAAACAGGTTTTAATGCAGAAAAAAAGATTAATTTCCGAAGGATTTGGAAAGAAACGCGACTAACCAGTGAAAACTGAAAAAATGATGACCCCCGACAAAGAACTGGTGAAGAGAATTAATAATGGGGATCGTCAGGCCTTTAAGGACTTGTATCAAAGGTATTCCGACCTGTTGTATGCAGATATCTCTCACCGGCTTGACCATGACAGGGAGACTGTATCTGATATCTGGCAGGAAACCTGGATGAACGCTGTCGAAGGCATTACTGAATTTAAGTTCAAAAGCAGCGTTTTTACCTGGCTTGGCGCCATCGCAAAGAATAAAATATCGGATCATTTCAGGTCAGCAGCTAAGCAGAGAAAGATTGACCGGGATAAACAACCTGACTTTGATATAGACAATGATGCCATCGAAAATATCGATACCCATACCCGTGAAAAGGTTATTAAAATACTCGCCGCCCTGACGGATGAATACAGATACCTGCTAATGGCCAGGTATTTGGAAAACAGGAGTGTCGCGGATATTTCAGCCAGGATGGGCAAATCATACAAAGCCACCGAATCATCACTGTCAAGAGCCCGGCATGCATTCAGAGAAAAATTCAAATTAATCAATGAAAACGGATTATGAAGACGATGGGAATAATTGCAGAAAAGAATATTGAAAAACTGATCGGTATTAGTTTCAAAGATGTATGCCTGCCGGATGAAGGGCAAAAGGAGGCTGTTCTTAATACATTGCTGCAAAAGCTGCCCGGGCATAAAAAAGATTCACAGCCCGGAATGCTGAATGTCATCGGATTATCAGCACTTTGGACACTCATTTGCATCATATCGTTCAGTGGTCTTGAGGAATCCTCGTATATACCGGATTATATGAAAGCAGCTTTAGGCCTGAGCCTGATTTTTATTCCCCTTACATGTGTTGTATTGATCATAAAATTAAAATCGTATGAACCCTCCATGTTTTGAAAACACAAACAAGCATGAAAATAATTTTTAAACATGGAGGTTCCATGTGACCTTAAAAATTTAAATTATTTACACATGAAAAAAGACTTGCATAGGGTATTGCCCCGGATTGCACTGGTATCGGGTGCAATGGTACTTGCTGTGGCAGCAGCCGCAATATATTTCAGACCGTCATCAAACCAGGAAAGTACGGCTAACAGAAAGTTAGCATTCGACATGATGCGGAAGATCAGTATAGACAACAGGCAGGCCGTTCAAAGCAGCTCCTTTCCTGACTACCTTGACCAGATACTGAGCTCTAATGTGATCAATACCTGGTGGCTGATCAGTGACAAGGGTGTCGTCATTGACGCTAAGGGATTGATGGCAGCAAGCACCCCAGTAAACTCAAATGTCTATGATCTGGTTAAGGGACAAAACCTGGGCCTTATCAAAGCAGTTGAGGATAATATGGATCCGCTGCAGAAAGAGCTGCTGTATGTTGCTGCGGCGATCAGAAGAGAAGGTGAGCACAATGATGTGATCGGACATCTCGTAACTCCCCTGAAAACCCCCGCAGGTGAACTGGCAGGTTATGTAGGTATTGCCTACGACCTGGAGGGCCCTGCTCATAAAGGTTTTTACATCGGTATAAGCGCCGCACTGGCGGTATGCTTCCTGATCTACTGGCTTTCATTGCCCCTTTGGGTGTACCTCGATGCACGAAAAAGAAATGAAAAATACGGACTGTGGACTTTATTCGTGCTGACAGGCAACCTCCCGGCCTTCATCGCCTACCTGCTGACCAGACCTGTCAGTCATTCAGAGATCTAAACCGTCAGATTGCCAAATCGCTCCATTCAACAGTCACTGGGTCACCTTGATGCAAAGCAACCGGTTCTGATCACGGATCAGCAGTTTACCGTCTCCAAGTGCGATTGGCGCCCAGTTCTGGTTTCCGTAATTGACTTCCTTAAGATCGGCGGCCACCTGAAGCAGGGCTGCCGATGCAACCGGCTTGAAGGCCGCCGGATCCGGTTCTATCAGGTACAAGGTCCTGTCGCCGTCAGTGGCCAGAATCAGTCCGTCGGCAAGAACCATACTGCCCTTGTTGAAAGCAGGCGAACTGGCTGTTTTCCACATGACCTTGCCATCCATGCTCATGCATACCAGGCCGTCACGCCTTTCGTTTGTCGAATACTGAGCATAAAAATAGCCGTTGACCAGAACAGGGGGCTGGGTATGTGCGCCAAAGTCAACGTTTTTGTATAGCTCGGCGACACCGTAACTGCCGTCTGTTTTCTTTTCCACTTGTATCATGGCAGCGCCTGCCTGGTATCCGCCGACAATCAGCACCCTGCCGTCGCCTGCATCAAATGCGCCGGGGACAGGTATGATGCATTGCCAGTTCGTATACTCCCACAGTATCTTTCCGGTGAGCGGATCAATGCCGACAACTTTTCCGCCGCTGCCTGTCCTTCCGAAACCACCCCTGGATGATGCGGTTATCATTACGACATGGTCCTCTCCGCTTGCTTTAATGATGGAGGGACTTACATACCCCACACCGCCAAGAGAATCTGTCTTCCATTTCAATCCGCCGGTGAGCTTGTCGTATGCCACCACACCTGCCTGGGGTGCCTGCGAGGCCACAATGACAAAGTCACCGTAAACCAGCGGACACTGTGTAATGGCCCAGGTTGGTATCTGGCCGCCGCCGAAATCCGTCCATATATTTTTATTCCACACAGGCTTGTGCGTGTTTATATCAATGCAGTAAAGGTCACCGTTGTGACCGCAGGAATAAATATAATTACCATCGATGGCCGGCACGCTTCGCGATCCGGGGAACCGCACTTCTCCCGGGGCATCATATGCGTATTTCCACAGTTCTTTTCCGTTGGAAAGATCAAAACACCGCATGATATCTCCAGCCCGGTCGTCACGGTCAAGCAGATAGACCTTGCCGTCCTTGATTACAGGACCACCGTTCCCGCGGTTCAGGCTGGCTGTCCACAGAACCTGCGGGCCTTGCTGCGGCCAGGTGCGTAAAAGACCCTTCTGGGATGACGTGCTGTTTCTGTCCGGTCCGAGATACTGTGGCCAGTCCTGCGCATTGACAACTGCCATGCAGACTGACAAGCCGACGGTCATGAGGTATATCCGGTATTTTTTCATTTTCGACACTCCTTTATTAATTATTGAATTCATATTACAATCGCATGCGTCGAGTTTAAGTATTTAAGGATGTTTTCGTTATGTTCATTATCCGGCGGATCAGCAAACGTAAGTATGCAAAATAAAGCAAAACATTATATACATCATACCCTTAAAAGGAAATTATAAAAATTATCACGAAAAAGCAGGATTGTCACCCGGTTGTTCATTGGTCAGCAGCCATCACACCACGGTAAGGATATCAAGCCTTGTCAGGGTGTCGTTGCCGGTTACCGCAAGGGCATAGTTGTTTTTGAAAGCGGCGCCGGGGTTGACAATGGCCGTACGGCCTATATAATCGACCGAGCGGCCTTCGTGTATATGCCCTGTAAAGCATGCCAGCGGCTGGTGTGTTTCAATGAATTCACGGATGCTGCGGCTGCCGACATGAAATCCCATGATCATCCTGTCCGCCTTTGTTCCGTAAGGGGGCTGGTGGCTCACCAGTATCAGGTTCTGCCCTGAAAAGCCGGGGTCGGATGCGATATCCCCAAGCAGGGATGCAAACAGCTCATCTTTGAACTCCTGCCTGGTGGGAAAGGGACAGGGAAGCGATCCGCCGAGACCAGCCAGCCTGCAGCCGCCGAAATCAATTGTTTTTCCGTGGAGTGACAGGCCTTCACCTTCCAGGTAATCCTGCACGTCAGGGTTGTCACAGTTGCCGGATACAGCCAGTATGTTCCTGTTCAGGGATGACAGTTCGCCAATTATGGCGGCTATGTCAGTCCGGTGACCGAAATGGGTGATGTCTCCGCAGAGAAGCACCAGGTCGGCTTCCTGCAGCTGATGCGAAATGAGCTTTAATATAGCGGTCTTCCCATGCAGGTCAGTCAATGCTACTATCTTCATACGTTCAGGTTATCATTAATCTGGCAAAAATATGTTGTTTTATTGACCCAGGCATCGCCTGATAGATCTTTGCTGCAAGTGTCAGATCCTCTTTCATGCCTTTGCAGTATTCCTGTTTCTGATTCCGCCTGAGTGTTTGTAAGTGTCACGGATCAACGTTAATGATTATGCGAACCGGCTGCCAGGCCTTTTTGTCCGTTATCGCAGCAATCTTTTCGCCGATTTTTGCCTTTGTGGCTTCCAGGCCGCTCCCTTTTTCAATCTTGATGAGAATGTTTTTAAGATACTGGCCGCTTACGCGACTGACAAGGGGGTATTCGGGACCCATCACCCGGCAGCCCGGCAACAGGTGCAATGATTCGGCCAGCTTCAGGGATACCTCATCCACCAGGTCTTTTTTTGCATGCTTCAGGGTGATCTCCATCAGCCTGCAGAAAGGAGGATAGCCGAACTGGCGCCTTTCCTCAAGCTGCGTGGAGTAAAGCGAAAGGTAATCGTTTCTGACAACGGCTCCGATGACAGGATGCCCTGCATCTGAGGTTTGTATGATTACGAGTCCCCTCCCCTGCTTTCTCCCTGCCCTTCCGCTGACCTGTGACATAAGCTGAAAGCTTCGCTCATAAGACCTGAAATCAGGGAAGTTCATCATGGCATCCGCATCCATGATGCCAACCACCCTGACATTGTTAAAATCAAGTCCCTTTGACACCATCTGCGTGCCTACAAGTATGTCGGTTTCATGTTTCTCGAAGCGCTCCAGCAGGTCTTCATAAGACTTCCTGCTTCGTGTGGTGTCAAGGTCAAGTCGCGCCAGCCGAGCCCCCGGGAACAGCAGTGAAGCTTCCTCCTCAAGTCTTTCGGTGCCGAATCCGTGCATCCGCAGCGTTTCCGTGCCGCACTGCGGGCATATCCTTGACATGGGAGCCGAATAGCCGCAGTAATGGCACCTGAGCCTGTTGCTGTTCTTGTGGTAAATAAGGCTTACGTCACAATGCCTGCAACGCGGTACCCATCCACACTCATGGCATTCGGTGTACAGCGAGAAACCGCGTCTGTTCTGGAAAAGGATGACCTGTTCGCCGTTTTTAAGGGCATCGTCGATGCTGCTGACCAGCAACGATGAAAAGCTGGCATGCATGGCTTTCTGTTTCCTGGCTTTGCGGACATCGACAACCCTGACTTCCGGCAGTTCAAGGTTCAGATAACGGTCTCTCATCTCCACCAGACCGTACTTGCCGGTTTTGCAGTTGTAATAGGTTTCTATACAAGGAGTGGCGGTGCCCAGTATGACCTTTGCATTGCAAAGCCGGGCCAGCATGATGGCCGAGTCTCTGGCATGGTAACGCGGTGCGGGATTATGTTGCTTGTATGAGTTTTCGTGTTCCTCGTCAACGATTATGAGTCCCAATGCCTTGAAAGGAAGAAAGACAGCTGACCGTGCCCCAAGAACGATGTTCAGTCCCCCTTCCTTTCCGGTCTCCTGTTCCATCAGCCGCTTCCAAATCTCGTAACGCTCGCTGTCCGGGAATTTCGAATGGTATACCGCCACCTGGCCGCCGAAGACCTGCTGCAGCCGCCTGGTCATCTGCACTGTCAGGGCAATCTCCGGCAACAGATATAGCACCTGCATGCCCCGGAGCAGGTATTCCTGTATAAGGTGCATATAGATCTCCGTCTTGCCGCTGGAGGTCACTCCATGAAGCAGCACTACCTGGTGTGCAGCCAGCTGGCTGTGCAGATTATCCAGTGCCTCCTGCTGCATACTGCTCAGGTGGACTGGCATGCGTGAGCCTTCCTGTAAAACAGGCAACCGGGGAACCGTGCTGTTGAATGTTTCGAAAACGCCCTCCCTTACCATGGCCTGCAATACGCTGCCTCCTGTCTGTGCCTTTTCAATCACCGTCTGCCAGGACATGTCCTCCGCTGTCAGATCCGTTCTCTCCTCTCTTTCACGGACCAGATCAAGAAAACTGTTCAAAATTCTCAATTTTGCTTTCGAACGTGACAGTTTCGCCCTCAGCTCGCTGATCTGCTCAGTGCCTGACCAGCGATCCGACAGCCGGATACAACGGATTGTCCTTGGTTTGTATCTTTCCCCGATCCGTTCCTCGAGTTCTATCAGTCGCCTTTCCGTCAGTCTGCGGATGGCAGGCATGATATCTTTTCTGCCGGATTTTCTTTGCAGCTCCAGGATGGTGAGTCCTTCGCTGCCGGCCAGTCTCTCCATCAGATGCTGCTCGGATGCCGTCAGTTCGTCTTTGGCATCCGGTTTCAGAATAGCCCTGACAACAGTTTCGCTTTCAAGTTTAAGGGCGGCCGGGAGAGCGGCATGGTACACTTCGCCGGGTGTGCACATATAATAACTGCTCATCCAGTCCCACAGCCTCATCTGCCATTCACTGACAACCGGATTTTCGTCAAGCAGGGATATGATGTCCTTGGTCTCCCTGACGTGCGGCTGCCTGCTGTGCATCCTTCGGATGACCGCTGTAAATATCTTCCTGGGTCCGAAGGGAACCGTCACCCGGCATCCCGCCTGCAGGGAAGATGCTTGCCATGGTTCAGGTATTCGGTATGTATAACATCCCCTGACGGCCAGTGGCAGGATCACGTCGACAAATAGCGGCTTGTTTGCCATACAGACGGCATATGAACAGGTGAAAAAAAGCAATTCTGACAGGAGTAGACCTGTAAAGGTAAACGGCCGTTCGCCTGACTTCAGTTCAGGATATCAGCCATAGCCAGCAGGTCATAGTCAACCGGTTTATGCAATTTGAATGTCTTGCTGAGAGGCACCTGCACGATGGCGTTGTTCACCACGCCTATCATGATGCTCTGCTGGTTGTCTACAAGCGCATCGACCGCGGCTTTTCCCATACGGCTGGCAAGCACCCGGTCAAAGGCAGTCGGTGAGCCACCGCGCTGCAGGTGCCCCAGGATTGTCGTTCGTATGTCAAAGTCCGGGTATTCCTCTTTCATCTTTCTGGCAACGGTGGCTGCTCCGCCTTCATCCTCGCCTTCAGCCACTATGATGACGCTCGATTTCTTCCGCCGTGCTCTTTCTGCCAGGTAGTTCCTCACCTTTTCAAGCTGTCCCTTTTCTTCCGGTATCAGTATTCCCTCGCACCCGCAGGCAATGCCGCCCTGCAGGGCTACAAAACCTGCCTCCTTGCCCATTACCTCAACAAAAAAGATGCGGCCGTGCGAGGTAGCGGTATCCCTTATTTTATCAAGCGCCTCCACCACCGTATTCAGGCAGGTATCGAAACCTATCGTATAGTCGGTGCCATAGAGGTCATTGTCAATTGTTCCGGGAATGCCTATGCAGGGAAAATCAAATTCCTTTACGAAAAGGTTGGCTCCGGTGAAAGAACCGTCACCGCCGATGATGACCACGGCCTGGATACCGTACTGCAGCAGGCTGTCAAAAGCCTTCCGGCGGCCTTCGAATGTCATGAATTCCTGCGACCTTGCTGTTTGCAGGATGGTCCCTCCCTTGTTGATAATTCCGCTGACGGATGAGGAGTCGAGCAGAACCATATCACCTTCTATCATGCCTGTGTAACCCCGCCTTATGCCGTACACCTCCATGCCGTTGTAAACCCCTGCCCTGACGACGGCACGGATCGCCGCATTCATGCCCGGTGCGTCGCCACCTGATGTCAGCACCCCTATTTTTCTGATCTCTTCCATAAGTGTTGTTTTTACCAAAAACAGATATCAAATATATAGTTTTTCTATGTGCGAGGCAATTTCTTCCAGCAGCCAGCGTGGTGTGGATGTGGCACCAGTGATACCGACCGTACCGGCACCCTTCAGCCATTCCTCCCTTACATCGGCAACCCCGGAAACAAAGTATGTGTTTTCATTAACGGTTTTGCACTGCGTAAACAGCAGTTTTCCGTTGCTGCTTCCAATGTAGCTTACAAAGACAACCACATCGTTTTCATGGCTGAATTTTTTGAGCCTTTCAATGCGCCCCGATACCTGTGCGCATATCGAGTTGGTGCATACCATCATGCCTTCTTCTGAAGCCCTGCTGCCAAGACGGTTCAGGATGGATTCCCGGATTTCTGCAAAATGGTCATGGTCCATGGTTGTCTGGGCATACAGGTGAACGGGCCGGCTATAATCTATCCGGTCGAGATCAGTTTCCGATTCGATGATTATTGTCTTATAACCGGTCTGTCCTGCCAGTCCCCTCACCTCTGCATGATTTTTCCGGCCAAAGATCACAATCTGCACCCCTTTTTTGCTGTTTTCGGTGAAATCATCCTCTATCCTGCTTTGCAGGCGGAGAACGATGGGACAGGTGCCGTCAATTATCTCGATGCCGTGCAGCAGGGCATGCTGATATGTCTCCGGCGGTTCACCGTGCGCGCGGATCAGTACCTTGCAGTTGGAAAGCCTCATGAATTCCTCATGGGTTATAATCTCGAGTCCTATTTTCTCCAGCCTCTCGATCTCTTTGTTGTTGTGGACGATCTCGCCCAGGCAGTAAAGGTGTCCCTCAGCACGAAGGACCTCCTCGGCGGTTTCCACCACCCGGGTGACGCCAAAACAGAAACCGGAATAAGGATCAATATTGACCTTCATGGCTGGAATCGTTTTTTCCACTGTGATCTGAACCATTCCATCTGCTGCGCGGGTGTCATATGGGTGTTGTCCAGCACAAGGGCATCGTCAGCTTTCCGCAGCGGGCTTTCCCTGCGGGTCTCATCCGCATGGTCCCGTTCCAGGAGTTTGTTGTATGTCTCATCATAGGATGCCTCCATCCCCTTCCCCTTCAGCTCATCGTACCTGCGTCTGGCCCTGACTGCCGGATCCGCGGTCAGAAATATCTTCATTACGGCATCCGGAAAGACCACGGTGCCGATGTCACGGCCATCCATCACCACACCACCATTCCTGCCGATAGCCTGCTGCAGGGCCACCATCTTCTGCCTGACCTCCCTGATCTGGCTGATGTCACTGGCTGCCTGTGAGATTTCAATGCTCCTGATCTCACTCTCCACGTCTCTGCCGTCCACCATGGTGTGCTGTTTTCCTGACACGGGTTCCGATGAAAAGCTTATGTCAATTTTGTCAAGTGCGGCAAGCAGGCGCTCCCTGTCGGTGACGCCGCCCCTTATGATGCCTTTCTGAAGGCAGTACAATGCCAGTGCCCGGTACATGGCCCCGCTGTCTATATAAATGTATCCCAGCTCTGCCGCAATAGCCCTGGCAAAGGTGCTTTTGCCGCTTGAGGAACGGCCGTCAACGGCAATTACATTTCTGTTATTCTTCCCCATACCTGCTTTGTTGTTGCACATGTCATACCTGCAAGGGCGATTCAACCTATCTGAATTTATTATTCAACTCATCCAGGTTTATGTTCAGGGAGAAATAATTCACGCCTCCCGCCAGATGAAAACTGCCCCGTCCGTAACTGATCCGGAATCCGGACATCCTGATGGCGGCACCCCATGAAAATCCGACCATACCAGGCTTCTCAGCCACCTTCAGCTCCTGGCGGCGACGGTAATTGTAACCGGCCCGCAGCACCAGGTTTTCACCCGCGCTGAACTCCGCACCGATTATCACATGTCGCATCATCCTGTCGGCGAACCTGTCGAAGGCGCTTGCCCTGACAGGTTCCCCGGTAAGGGTATTGTTGTTTTCTTCCGGATCCCCTTCCGTTTTATAGCTCAAATCCCATTTTTCAAGATGATCTGCCACAATGGAGAAAGAAAGAGGGGCATGCTGCAGTCCCACCATCACGCCTGCGCTTATCTGAAAAGGCAGGGGTTCTCTTGCGGCATCCGGATAATATGTCGAAACCTGGAAGCCAAGGTTCCTCAGAACAAGTGCCGCCGCAAATTTGCTCTCTGCATGGCTGTAAGAGATGCCGGCGTCAAAAGCAATGGCTGAGGACTTGTAGTATTCAAGGTCTGAATAGATTGTCTTCACCGTTATGCCGGCAGTGAAAAGACTGTCGAGGTGACGCGAATAAGAGAAATTGATTGAATAATCTGCTGCGCGGAAGGTACCGGTAAGAAGGCCATTCTCATCGGCACCCTGGAACTTGCCGTAATTCAGGTAGTGTATGCCGCCCGACACGCTTCCGGTCTTTCCCGCATGGGTTGCCAGAGCAGCATAACCGTAGTTGATGCCGGCGAAATAATCCACATAGTTGAGCACCATCTCGTGCCGCATGTCTCTTGTAAGGAGAGAGGGATTATGGAAGACCAGGTTCAGGTCAGCATCGAAGGAAGCTGCCACATTGCCGCCAAGTGAAGCCACCCGGGCGGCACTGGGAACCTCAAGGAACTGATAGGCCTTAGCGCGGGACTGGGCCTCAAGTTCCCCCCCAAAGGCCGACAGAAATACAAAGACAAGCAGCTGCCGGTGC
>JAXDCR010000072.1:0-10636 GCA_034677845.1 Bacteroidales bacterium
AGACAGGCCTTAACACAATTGCAATAAAAATGTAATATTTATATTACCGGTACTTTATATAATGGATAAGCGAATTGCTTATTTTTGAGCGTTCAATTTGGAATAAGAAAATCAATTACCCAATGGCAATCAAAATTCTTCCAAAAGAGGAAAAATTCTACCAACTCTTCGACAAGCAAGCCGAACTGATCAGCAAGGGAGGTATATTGCTGAATAAAGCAATAGAGGATAACAAGTACGATCAGGATCTGATGGAAAAGCTTTCGGCACTGACAAAGGAATGTGATGAGCTGACGCTGACAATTATCCAAAAGAACCTGGATACCTTTATCACGCCATTTGACAGAGAGGATATCCAGCAATTCGCCAATGCCGGTGATGATATTGTTGATTCGATTTATAATCTGGCCAGAAGCGCAAAGCTTTTCAAGGTCAAAAAGAAGCACCACGAACTGACAAGACTGGGGGTGATCATTGAAAAATCAGTGTCCAGAATTGAGGAAATCGTAAAAATGCTTAAAAAAAAGGACCAGGCACCCACCATCCTCAAAAGTTGCCACAAAGTCAAGCGGTTCAGGAACGAGGGTGAACTTGTCATTGATGAGATCATGCCATCCTTGTTGCAGGACGATGATATGGCTGACCTTTTCCGCTGGAAGGAAATCATGGATAAATCAAAGGAACTGCTGGTGCGGTGTGAAAAATACGTGTTGATCATCGAGACCATGCTTATCAAGAATGTTTAGGATTATGTTACCTGGCATGATATCCGCTGTGATTTACCCTGCTTGTTGCCTTAAGGGGTTTATTATCCGTTTGCCTGGCCAACCCTTGTATGGCCTATGAACACGGTGGCTTACCCATTGCTTGCATTAAAAAAATCAGGAAACTTATGTTCGGAGGATTAACGACAGGCATTATCATAGTACTGTTGCTTGTGCTGGCAGCCGAGTTTGTAAACGGGTGGACAGATGCGCCAAATGCAATTACCACAGTCGTGGCCACCAGGGTACTTAAACCAAGGACAGCCATCGTTATGGCAACCCTGCTGAACGTGGCAGGTGCATTTGCAGGAACCGCAGTTGCCTATACGATAGGAAAGGGCATTGTGGATTCCTCTGCCATCAATCTCGTCACCATTGGCGCTGCCATGGTTTCCGTCGTATTCTGGAGTACCCTCGCCTGGCGTTTCGGACTGCCGACAAGCGAAAGCCATGCACTGGTATCTGGTCTGGCAGGAGCGGGACTGGCAACGGCGGGTCCTGAAGTGCTGCTCTGGGAAGGTTGGCAAAAAATACTCATTGGTCTGGGATTTTCCACGTTTCTCGGTTTTTTCGGTGCAAGGCTGATTATTTGGCTTATCCTGTTGTTTTTCAGAAACACAAAACCGAAGAAGGTGCAAAATGTTTTCGGAAAACTCCAGATACTCTCAGCTGGTTTCATGGCCTTCAGCCACGGAAGCAACGACGGCCAGAAATTCATCGGTACATTTACCCTGGCTCTGGTGCTGGGAGGAATACTGCCTGAATTCAAGGTTTCCATCGAAGTCATCATCATCTGTTCAGCCGTTATGGGCCTGGGAACCTCAATCGGGGGCTGGAGAATCATCAATACAGTCGGAGTGAAGATGGGAAAGCTCAAACCATATTTGGGTTTTGCAGCCGAAACCGGCGCAGCCGCCATTATACAGCTGGCATCCGCTTTTGGCATACCCTTAAGTACAACCCATACAATAACCTCTGCCATCATGGGCGCAGGCTCTGCCAAAAGACGGTCCGCTGTTCGTTGGGGAGTGGCCAGGGAAATCGTGCTGGCATGGATACTGACATTCCCCGTTTGCGGAACCATCAGCTTTCTCATAGCCCTTGTATTCCAGAAGATCTTCTGAAATTTACGCCAATTCCGTATTGTTTATCCGGGCGGGTTGCCCTTTTTCATCATTCCGAATCTCACCAAAGGTGAGCTTTTTGTTTACTTTTACCAAAATGTTAACTTTACCGCACAGGTTTATCTGAATTTCTATCACGGAATAGTCATCGCGGAACACAAACATGAGACTTCCGTGATTTGAATATAAAAAGCAGGAGCCACCCATGTAAAAGCTAATACAAAACCTTTAAAATCAAAATTATTTGCGCATGAAGGGCGATAAGATCATTCTTGGCATCACACAGGGCGATATCAACGGCATCAGTTATGAAGTGATAATCAAAGCATTGCTGGATAACCGGTTGTTTGAAACCTGCACACCGGTTGTCTATGGTTCCCCCAAGGTCGCCGCTTATCACCGCAAAACCCTTAACATTGAGAACTTCAGCTTTAATTCGATACGGATCCCTGAAGAGGCCGTGCACCGGCGCGCCAACATAATCAACTGCACTGATGAATCCATAAGGGTGGAGCTGGGAAAATCCACATCCATTGCAGGTGAGGCTTCCTTGAGGGCGCTGGAACTTGCCTGCACGGATCTTGGAAACGGTAAGATCGACGTTCTGGTGACGGCGCCCATAAACAAGGCGAACATTCAATCAGAAAAGTTCAGGTTCTCCGGGCACACGGAATTCCTGGAATCAAGGTTCGGGGTGACAGACAGCCTCATGCTGATGGTGAACGACCTGATGCGTATCGGCGTGGTATCCACCCATATTCCGCTGTCTTCCGTGCCTGCCAGCGTTACCGCAGAAAAGATAACCGGCAAGCTGAGGATACTTCAACACTCCCTGATGGTCGACTTTGCCGTGTCAAGTCCCAAAATTGCGGTAATGGCTCTCAATCCGCATGCCGGAGATGAGGGACTCATAGGGAATGAGGAAGAAAAAGTCATTAAACCTGCCATTGAACAGGCAAAAGCAGAAAGGATCATGGCATTCGGACCTTTCCCGGCTGATGGTTTTTTTGGATCCGGCAGTTACAGACAGTTTGATGCGGTGCTGGCCATGTATCACGACCAGGGCATGATCCCCTTCAAGGCCCTCACGGTGTCAGGAGGGGTTAATTTCACTGCCGGCCTGCCGGTGGTGCGCACGTCACCGGCACATGGTACAGCTTATGAAATTGCCGGGAAAAATGTAGCCTCCCCGGATTCATTCAGGGAAGCAATCTATCTGGCATGTGACATTTTCCAGAACAGGAGAAAATACAAGGCGGCATCCTCCAATCCGCTCGGACCCCTTGATCCGTCAGAAATCTGAGTCGCCGCCTGTCTCCCGGGATCGAATCACAAAGCCATCCACCGTTCCAATATACTGTTTTAATTCATTATTATCATGTATGAAACCATTGAAGGCAAGCTGGCAGAAATCAATCCCACTTATTGTGTGATTGAAACGGGAGGTGTAGGCTATATTCTGCAGATATCCCTTACGACATTTGCCCAGATTCAGTCACTTCCAACGGTCAGGCTGTTTGTGCATCAGGTGATCCGGGAAGACGCCCATCTTTTCTTTGGCTTTTATACAAAGCAGGAAAGGGAAATATTCAGGCTGCTGATGACAGTCAGTGGTATTGGTGCCAACACCGCAAGGGTAATGCTGTCATCCTATGTGCCTGAGGACCTGCGACAGGCCATCATCAGCGGAAACATCCACCAGTTGCAGCGTATAAAAGGCATAGGCGTAAAAACAGCCCAGCGCGTAATCGTCGATCTTCAGGATAAAATGGGCAAAGCCAGGCCCAACGAGGAATTATTTGCATTAACAGACAATAGAATGAAGGAGGAAGCGTTATCTGCTTTGGTTATACTGGGATTCAATAAAACCGAAGTAGATAAGGTCCTTCATAAAATACTGGGCAGCGAAAAGTCCTTATCGCTTGAGGATCTTATTAAAAAAGCCTTAAAGCTGTTGTAAAGTCTTAAACCTGGGGTTTTGGCAAGTTGGACGGTGAAACATATCCGGATTGATTTTTGCCGGCTGGCAGGCTGGCTCATGATCCTGTCCGCAGCCCGGGGATACTCGCAAAACACCGCCAACGCAGCAAAGGACAGCCTTCAGCTGCCTTATCCTCTTAGGAACGAGATAAGGTTCCCGTTTTCGAACTCAGGCCTTTACTCGCCATTGTTCCTGCGAAATCCTTCCAACATCAGTCAGTCAGTCACATACGATCCGGTTTCCGGCCGTTATATATTCACGGAAAAGATAGGTTCACTGAATTACAGGCCTCCATCTTCTATGAGCCTTAAAGAGTATATGAACTATGTCAACCAGACATCCATCAGGGATTACTGGTACAGCAAGTCCAGAGAACGGGCGGATATCCGTGAACAACCCCTGCTGGCCACCTTTAATCTCGGTGAAACATTTGACAAGGTATTCGGTACAGATGCCATAAGCATCGTTCCGCAAGGATCCGCAGAACTTATATTCGGGTATAACATGTCACGCATAGACAATCCGGCATTATCGGAAAAGAATCGCAGAAACGGATCTTTCCTTTTCAAGGAGAAAATACAGATGAACGTGACAGGGAGCATAGGTGACAAGATGCAGCTCGGCATCAACTACAACACAGAAGCCTCCTTTGACTTTGAGAATAAGACAAAACTTGAATACACAGGCAAAGAGGATGAAATCATAAAGAAGATTGAAGCCGGAAATGTAAACTTCACCCTGCCAGGAACATTGATTCACGGCAGTCAGAGTCTTTTCGGACTTAAGACAGACCTTCAGTTCGGCAAGTTATATATAAGCAGTGTCTTCAGTCATCAGCGGGGACAGTCGCAGGTAATTGAAGTCAAAGGAGGAGCCCAGGTCAGCCAGTTCGAGGTGAAAGCAGCGGATTATGATGCCAACCGGCACTTTTTCCTGTCACATTTTTTCAGGGACAATTACAACCAGTGGATGGGTTCTCTGCCCTATGTCAATTCAGGAGTTACCATCGAACAGATTGAAGTATGGATAACCAACAAATCAAGCAGCACTACAGATACGCGTAACATCCTTGCAGTCATGGATCTGGGTGAAGGTTACGGGCCTGACGGGGAAGCCAATTTCGGTGGCCGGCCGGACTTCATACGCCCGAACGGAACTCCCAATGCGCCTGCGGTTAACACTTCCAACGAGCTATATGCGACTCTGACCGGGGAATATCCGGGTATAAGGAACTTTAGCCAGATTGCCGCGTTGCTGGCGCCGCTGGAAGGATCGCATGACTTTTACGGGGGAAGGGACTTTGAAAAAATAGAAAATGCCCGCAAACTGAATGCTTCGGAATATACCGTGAATAAAAATCTGGGTTACATTTCGCTGAACTCCTCCCTCCGGTCAGATGAAGTTCTTGCGGTTTCCTATGTATATACCTATATGGGAAAGACTTACCGCGTCGGTGAATTATCCTCCGACGGAGTCAGTGCGCCGCAGACACTGGTTGTCAAGCTGCTGAAAGGAACAAGCCTGACACCCAGGCAGCGCACATGGGACCTGATGATGAAGAATGTTTACGCAATTGGAGCATACCAGGTGTCAAGCAAGGATTTTCTGCTTGACATCCTGTACAGCAAAGACGAAACAGGGGTTCCTGTAAACTACATTGTTGAAAACCAGGCTGACAGCGCTTTCAATAAGAAGATACTGCTGCGGGTCATGAAGATGGACAACCTCGACAGCCGCAACGAACCCAATCCTGACGGGAGGTTTGATTTTATTGAAGGTACAACAGTCAGAGCCCGCGACGGAAGAATTTTTTTCACTCAGACAGAGCCCTTCGGAACTGACCTCAGAAAAGCCATCACCGGCGGAGACCCGTCGAAAGATCCGATCGCTGACAGGTATGTTTTTGAGGAACTCTACGATTCAACGCAGACCAAAGCCAAACAAATGACCAAAAAGGACAAGTTCATCATTTCCGGAACCTACCAGGGGTCATCGGGTTCGGAAATACAGCTTAACGCGATGAACATACCGGAAGGATCGGTAAAGGTGACATCCGGGGGTATTTTGCTGGTTGAGGGGCAGGATTATACAGTTGACTATACACTTGGTAGGGTTAAGATCCTCAATGAGGGACTCATTCAATCCGGCTCACCGCTTTCCATATCACTTGAGAACAATGCCCTGTTCAACCTGCAGACAAAAAGCCTTGTCGGCACCCACCTCGATTACCGCTTTTCAGATAACTTCACCATTGGCGGCACAATCATGAACCTGACAGAAAGGCCGCTTACCCAGAAGGTTAATATTGGTGATGAACCCATTTCCAATACGATATGGGGTTTCAACACAAGCTACCGGAAAGAATCGCAGCTGATAACCAATCTGATCGACAAACTTCCGCTCATCGAAACTAAGGAACCTTCTTCCATCACTATCGATGCCGAGTTTGCCCAGCTTAAACCGGGACAGGCAAAGGTGATCGGCGAGGGAGGAGTTTCCTATATTGATGATTTTGAAGGCACAGAAACTTCGGTTGAGCTGAAGACGGTACAGTCATGGTTCCTTGCCAGCACACCAAGGCGGTTCGCCAGCTCGGGCATGCTGAATGATTTGCGTTACGGATACGGAAGGGCCAAGCTGGCCTGGTATTCAATTGATCCCCTGTTCACACGCAACGAATCACGCACGCCAAAGAACATTACAAAAGAGGAGCAAAACAGCCAGTTTGTGCGTGAGATACTTGAAACAGAAATCTTTAAGAACCGGGAAAGCGGTACCGGTTTTGACAATACGCTTCTTGTCATGAACCTGGCCTATTATCCAGATGAAAGAGGGCCCTATAATTTTGACCCTTCCATCACACCTGAAGGAAAACTGCCGAACCCCCGGAGCCGTTGGAGCGGTATACAACGTGAGATCCAGACAACTGATTTTGAAACGGCCAATATAGAGTACATCGAATTCTGGCTGATGGATCCCTTCGTTTTAAACCCCGGAATGCAGGGAGGGGATCTTTATTTTAACCTGGGGGAGATCTCCGAAGATGTGCTGAAAGATTCAAAAAAGTCATTCGAAAACGGACTTCCCACAACAGACCTGACAGTTACTCTGGATACAAGCACCGTATGGGGAAAGGTAGCCACCACACAATCCATTGTCAACTCCTTCGATTCGGATCCTGACAACAGGATAAGGCAGGATGTGGGACTTGACGGCCTGAATGACGAGGAAGAAAGAATCAGGTTCTCTTCCTACCTGCAAAACCTTGTTCCGGCAACGCCTTTCTATGACAGGGCAAACGATGACCCGGCCAATGACAATTTCAGGTATTTCCTGAGCGCTGACTATGTTGACACCGCAAGCGTCATATCAAGATACAGGGATTACAATAACACACAGGGTAACTCTCCGACAACCGAACAAAGCGGAGGTAATTTTGCTGCGGCAACGACCCTTCCAAACACGGAAGACATCAATAACGACAACACCCTTAACGAGACCGACGCCTATTTTGAGTACCATGTGAAACTCAGACCGGAGGAAATGAACAGTGAAAACAAGTACATCACCGATATAGTTGCCGGAAAGGATGTTAACTGGTACCAGTTTCGCATCCCTGTCGACGAATATGAAAGCCGGTATGGCAATATCGAGGATTTTAAATCCATACGTTTCATGAGGCTCTATCTGACCGGTTTCAGTGAGCCGGTGATCCTCAGGTTTGCAGAGCTGCGCCTTGTGCGGTCTGAATGGAGAAAATTCGAGGGCAACATTGCAGAGGCAGGTGTGGAATTGACCGTTCAGGGAAAGGGAGGAAGTTTTGACATCGCTTCTGTGAACATTGAGGAAAACGCCGCCAGGGAACCGGTAAACTATTTGCTTCCCCCTGGAATAGACAGGGTTGTCGATCCAAGCCAACCCCAGGTGGCGCAGCTGAATGAGCAATCCGTTGTATTCCGGGTCCGGAACCTTCCTGAAGGTGATGCCAGGGCGGCCTATAAAAATCTAAATCTTGATCTGCGTCAATACAGGAAGTTAAAGATGTTTGTTCATGCGGAAGCCCTTGATAATCAAGCACTGAACGATTTTGACGTAAGCCTGTTCATCAGGATCGGATCTGACCAGACCGATAATTATTACGAATATGAGGTGCCGCTGGTGCTGACCGCACCCGGAAAGTACAGTGATTCTGAAAGGAAACTTGTATGGCCTGACGAGAATCTGGTTGAAATCGTTCTGGATGATTTTGTCAGCCTGAAAGCCGAACGTGATAAAGCCATCCAATCAAGACCTGACTTATATGATGAGTCAAAGATTTACAGGAAAAGACTCGGGAAAAACACGGTTAAAATCCGTGGTATTCCTAACCTGAGCAATATCAGGACAATCCTTGTGGGTTTGAGAAATCCGGGAGACATTGAAAACAATTACCGTAACGACGGATTGCCAAAGTCAATTGAGGTATGGCTGAATGAGCTTCGGTTGACTGATTTCAACAACAAGGGCGGATGGGCCACCAATGCACGTGCCCAGGTAAAACTGGCAGACCTGGGCGTGCTTTCGGTCGCGGGCAGCACCTCGACGCCAGGATTTGGCAGCATTGAACAGAAAGTTGATCAGCGTAACCTGGAGGAAACAAATCGGATCGATGTTTCAACAAATATTGAACTCGGAAAGCTATTCCCCGAGAAGGCAAAAGTCTCCATTCCATTTTATGCCGGGGTATCAAACACCACCATAAACCCGGAATATGCACCGGCTGAACCAGACAGGCTGCTGAGCGACCTTCTTGAACAGGCTTCTTCCTCTGAGGAAAGAAGGGAAATAAAAGAATTATCCCAGGATGTTGTCAGGCGTAACAGTTTAAATCTGACTAATATACGGATTAACCAGGAGTTTGAGAAATTCAGGATATTGTCACCGGCCAACTTCTCTCTGACCATGGGTTACAGCAACAGCAAGGCACATAGCTATTCTGTTGACCGTAACCAGACAATAAGGTATAACCTTGGCTTTAATTATGTTTTCAACGCCAGACCCAGGAGCATCACACCCTTCGGAAAGACAAAGGGACTGAACAACGGGTACCTTAGGTTTATAAAGGATTTCAATTTCACGCTCCTGCCAAGCCGCATATCTTTCAACTCAGGCTTCGAACGGTATTACAATGAGGTAAAACTGAGAAATGTATACAGCGACCGTGATATCCTGATCGATTCAACCGTTAGCAAGGATTTTGTGTGGAACCGAAACTTTATCATGAACTGGGATCTGACACGTTCCCTCAAATTTGACCTGACCGTCACCAGCCAGTCCCGCATCGACGAGATCCAGGGAGCCTATGACTGGTTCAGGAACGGGGACAAAGGTGACTGGTCAAGGTCTGTCTGGAGAAGCATCGGTAACGGAGGCCGGGCGGTTAACTACAACCACAGCTTGAACGCTACCTACAGCCTGCCGCTGAGTAAATTCCCGATCCTTAACTGGACTTCCCTATCCCTGCGGTACCAGTCGACGTTCCAATGGTTGGAAGGACCGGTATTTCAAGGAAGCCGGTCCCTCGGTAACGACCTTCGCAATTCAAATTCAATACAGGCAAATTCAAATTTCAATTTGTCAGGCCTGTATAACAAGGTCGGATATTTTAAGAAGCTGGAAACCAAATACGGCACCGCCGCAGGAAAGTCACAGACGGAAAAGAGGTTGAAGTCAGTCAGCTGGACGCGTGAAAATCTGGCCCTGAGAGGCGGAACCACAAGAAACCTCACCCATAATCTCAATACCAGAGATGTCGAGGTGACAATCACTGACCGCGAAGGCAAGGAAATAAGGGCTGACATGTCAATCATCAATGAAAACCGGATCAGCATAACAGCAGATTCCAATTATACAGGAGTGACTCTAAGGGTTACCGGTGAAGTGGAAGCCGGGAATAATCCACTGGTTGTAATCAGTGAAGGGATGGTCAGGATTTTAACGGGACTGAAAAACATATCTGTTTCATACACCAATTCAAACGGCACCCAATTGTCGGGTTATATGCCGGTTCCTTCCCTGGTGGGATTCAGCAACAGGGGTGTTGGCAGGGGAGCTCCGGGAGCCGCTTTCCTGCTTGGATACCAGGATAATGATTTCGTGAGAAATGCTGCCGGGAAAGGCTGGCTTACCACAAATCAGGCCTTTAACACCCCTTACTTGATGAATCGGACTGAGAATCTCAACATAAGGGGTACCTATGAACCTTTCAGGGGTCTGAGAATAGAGCTGTCGGGTTCAAGGACATTCACCCGTTCCGTCAGCGAATACTTCTTTTACACGGACACTGCACCAGACCCTTCAGGATTCTATTTCAACAACCGGATAAGGTACGGTAGCTTTTCAATGTCCGTTATTACACTCGGTACGGCGTTTGATAACCTGACAAGCAGCAACGGATACCAGTCAGCTTTTTTTGAACGGTTCAAGGAAAACCGGACTGTCATTTCACACAGGCTATACCACCAGAGACTGATCAACAGCGGCACAAATTACCAGGGATCTGTGCAGCAGCTGGTTGAACCAGGATATGCTGACGGATATGGCTCTACATCGCCTGAAGTGATCATTCCTGCTTTTCTGGCAACATTCACCGGCAGAGATCCTGAAAAGGCAACTCTTGAAACATTCCCCGGTTATCTGAACATTATGCCCAACTGGAGGATTACCTTTGACGGACTGTCAAGAATAGGCTTCCTTTCAGGATATCTTAAAACGGCCATCATTACCCA
>JAXDCR010000073.1:0-2779 GCA_034677845.1 Bacteroidales bacterium
CCTCCACGTTTGAGGCCAATACAGAACAGCTCAAGCGGAAGTTTACTTTCGAGGTTGGGAAAAGGGTGCCCCGTGACAGTTTCAAGAACTGCCTGATAAACGCTGCCCAGCAGTTCATTGTAAAAAAAGACAAAAAAACTGAAATAATAGCCGGTTTTCCATGGTTCGGAACCTGGGGACGTGACACGTTTATATCCTTGCCAGGGCTCACACTTGCCATCGGCGATATAAAAACATGCAAGGATGTGCTTGACACACAGGTTACCAAGCTAAGCGGGGGACTTTTCCCCAACATGGGTTCTGATTCAAACCCGGCATTTAACTCGGTTGACGCGCCCCTCTGGTTTTTCTGGTCAGTACAGCAGTATGTGAAAACCACCAAGTCCTTCACCGTTGCCTGGCGCAAATACGGAGATGCGATGAAGTCCATCCTCCAGGCATACAAATACGGCACTTCCTACCAGATACGGATGCATGAGAACGGACTTATCTTTGCCGGAGAGGAAGGCAAGGCACTGACATGGATGGACGCCATCGTCAACGGCAAACCTGTCACTCCAAGGGCAGGGTTCCCCGTTGAAATCAATGCCCTGTGGTATAATGCACTGATCTTCAGCCTTGAACTTGCCAAAAGGGCAAAAGATGAGGAATTCATAAAGGAATGGGAAAAGCTACCGTCCCTGGTCAGGGAATCCTTCAACACCATGTTCTGGGACAGGAACAAGGGATACCTGGCCGATGTGGGCGATTATCTCAGCAAGGACTGGTCTGTCAGACCGAACCAGCTCATTGCCATCTCCGTTGACAACTCACCGGTTGACAATGAGATCAAGAAGGCAGTGCTGAACGTGGTTGAGCGTGACCTGCTCACCCCAAGAGGAATCAGGACCCTTTCCCCGAAGAATGAGAATTATAAAGGCACCTACAGGGGAAACCAGGAAGAGCGTGACAAAGCCTACCACCAGGGTACGGTATGGCCCTGGCTGCTTGAGCATTACTGTGAGGGACTGATCAAGCTTTACAAAGAAAACAGTCTGTGCTACCTGACCAAGCTGCTGAATGATTTCGAACCGGCTGTCAGTGAACTGGGCGTTGGCACCATTCCGGAGATTTTTGACGGCGACCCTCCCCATAAGGCACGGGGTGCCATTTCTCAGGCCTGGAGTGTGGCAGCCCTGCTGCGCATCATACAGATGCACGAAAGACTGTCAGGACATAATAAAACTTAAAAACGACCTATGCGTGTATTGATGTTCGGCTGGGAATTTCCTCCCCACATTTCAGGTGGACTGGGAACGGCATGTTACGGTCTGACCAAGGGATTGCACCAGGTAGGGATACATGACATACTGTTTGTCGTCCCTAAAGCCTATGGCGATGAGGATCATTCCAAGGTTGAGATCCTGGATGCCGGCGAGGTAGTCATCAGTGAGCGCATCATCGATTATAAGGGATTTTTCAGGCAGATGCATTTCATTGAGGTGGGAAGTGCCCTGATCCCTTACTCCACACCGGAAGAATACGAAATCCTGACAACCAGGTCGCAACATGAATCAAATTACCTGATCCATTCATCTTTCGCCGGCAAGCTAAGCTTCACGGGCGGATACGGCAACAACCTGTTCCAGGAAATTGCCAATTACGCCGCCGTTGCTTCCATCATCGGAGTCAGGTACAAATTCGATATAATCCATGCGCACGACTGGCTGACTTATCCGGCCGGGATCGCAGCCAGGCTTGTTTCCGGCAAACCACTGGTCGTTCACGTTCATGCCACTGAATTTGACCGCAGCGGGGGAAGCGTGAATCCCGGCGTATACCAGATCGAAAAGTCAGGAATGGAGGCTGCCGACAGAGTTGTTGCAGTCAGTAACCTGACGAGGAACATCATAATCGAGAAATATGGCATTTCCCCGGAAAAAGTCATTACCGTGCACAATGCCGTGGAACCGGTGACAGAAATCGAGACACTTGAAAGAGAAAGAATGGAGGGAAACAAGGTTGTCACCTTTCTGGGGCGCGTGACCATGCAGAAGGGTCCTGAATACTTTATCGAGGCCGCAAACCTGGTGCTTCAGAAAATGAGAAACGTGCGATTTGTGATGGCCGGAAGCGGTGACATGCTGCACCGGATGATCTGGCGGATCGCCAGGCTTAAAATGGGCAACCGCTTTCATTTCACCGGATTTCTGAAAGGCGAGGACGTTCAGCATATGTATGCCCTCAGCGACGTATATGTCATGCCATCCATTTCTGAACCGTTCGGCATCTCCCCTCTGGAAGCCATGCAGTCGAACGTTCCCGTCATCATCTCCAAACAGTCAGGCGTGTCTGAGATCCTGCAGCATGCCATCAAGATAGATTTCTGGGATGTCCATGCGATGGCTGATGCCATATACGGCATACTCAACTATGAAGGCCTTCCGGCTATGTTCAAGAAACATGGCCGTGAAGAAGTGGATAACCTCAAATGGGAAAATTCCGCTGCCAAAATCAGGGATATTTATTATTCACTCGTCAAATAAACGCAAAGATAACCCATTCGATATGAGAAATATCTGTATGTACTTCCAGGTCCACCAACCTGTCAGGCTGAAACGCTACCGCTTTTTTAATATTGGCAACGATCATTATTACTACGATGACTTTCTGAACGAATCAATTATTAACCGGGTTGCAGAAAGAAGCTACCTGCAGGCAAACAAGGTGATCCGGCAGATAATCAGGGATAACGGTGACCGCTTCAGGGTCGCATACTCTATTTCAGGGATCACGCTTG
>JAXDCR010000074.1:0-5737 GCA_034677845.1 Bacteroidales bacterium
GATGTCAGGACAATTCCGGTGACCAGGTAAGGCCACAACAATAAAAATAAGTCAACAGCCTCCTGAAGAATACGTTGGGTACAACTTCCAGTGAAATGAATTACAAAAGTATTCCAGAACTCGTTAATCATTAAATATGCAAATAGATGATAAAAATGGCGGAATAATCTGAACGTTACACAACAGGAACAACAGTTTACTCAAATTTAGGAAGGTTTGACAATATAAAAACCTGAATTTTGATGGACAGGCTTCATTTAGGCGTGGATCTACTGATCCCTCTGATTGAACTGTGGAAGGAATAAACACTAAATTTACCGTTAATATGGGTTTTGATAATTTTTTTTAAGTGAATTGATTTTGGATTAGATTGGAAATCAAATAAGTAATTTTTACATCAGAGGAAAAAGCACGATATTGAATGAAATGGAAACCCTTTCTGGATGAGTACAGGAGCTTTCTCACCATTGAGAAATCGCTTTCACCCAACAGCGTTGAGGCTTACCTGGGAGATCTGGGAAAACTGACTGCTTTTCTGGAGGATCGTTATGCCGGCACGGAGCCGGAGCAGGTCAATTTTTCCATGCTTAAGGAATTTCTGGTTTACATCAACGAAACGGGTATCAGTCCCCGCAGCCAGGCCAGGTTGATATCGGCCCTCAAATCCTTCTACAAGTTCATGCTGCTTTCGGAAAAGTGTGAACAGGATCCCACGGCCCTGCTGGAATCGCCCAGACCTGGAAGAAAGCTTCCTGAGGTACTGTCGGTTGGCGAGATTGACAGCATGGAGGCTGCCATCGATTTGAGCAAACCCGAAGGACACCGCAATAAAGCGATCATAGAGACCCTGTACAGCTGCGGTTTGAGGGTGTCAGAACTGACCGGTCTAAGGCTGACCAACCTGTATTTCGATCAGGGATTCATCAAGGTCACCGGCAAGGGAAGCAAGGAAAGGCTTGTGCCCATCAGCGGCAAAGCCATCAGGGAAATCGGCTTATATTTTGACCACTGCCGCAATCACCTCGTTCCCCAGAAAGGTTCGGAGAACATAGTGTTTCTGAATCACCGGGGGAAAGGTTTAAGCAGGACAATGGTCTTTAACCTCATTAAGGACCTGGCATCGAAGGCCGGTATCCGCAAGGCGATCAGTCCCCATACCTTGCGTCATTCCTTCGCCACCCACCTGGTGGAAGGCGGGGCCGACCTGAGGGCCGTACAGGAGATGCTCGGGCATGAGTCCATTGTGACCACGGAAATATACACCCACCTGAACACGGAATATTTACGGGATGTTATCCTGAGGTTTCATCCACGGTCAAAAATAAATAGGTGATTTGCCGTGATTGTCAAACATGCGTGCAGATACTATTCACCTTCCTGAATGTTGCATCCTGCATTCGGCATCAATTTCCGGCATCTGAGGCGAACTGCGCCATATGGCAAAGAACATTGCCGGATGCCATAATAACGCTCTTCCAGATGCCAATAAATGCCTTGTTTACCTTTCGGAATTTTCAGGCAGTATTATCCCTTCTTCTTCAGGTGCTTTGTAGGCCACGCTGCTGATTATGCCCCGATTCACCCGATCAAGCCTGATAATGGTTTCAAGAAGCTCTGCATTTACCGTTGCATTTCTGTCAGTGCCCAGCCGACCGGCTCCCGGTATCACTGCACTGCTTACGGAAGCTGAATCTGAAAGGATTTCGAGTCCACTTCGATTTGATCCTGAGGCTAAAACACTGCGTCCGCCCGTCAGGGTCAGACCTGCAGCTGTTATTACAGCAAGCGCAACCCAGGTTGCTGCATTGCGATGAACTGGCTTTCTCATAGTGGTTACTTTTATTATAGATATTCGGATACTTTTATCTCATATATTATGCCATAATTTATATATAATTGTTTATTAAACATTTACATTACAAATTATACATAATTTTCTTACAAATAACCACACAAAAATGACCAAAAACGAACAGCGGCCATCCGTAATCGTTCACAGGGGTAACGTCAAGGCAAATAATCATTCAGGTGTATTCAAGTTGTCAATCCGGGAAAACGGACCCTGAGGTCACAGCCGTCAAGTTCACGGCCTGTGCAAGGAAATAGTACAGACCAGCGAAGATGGATGTAAGTTTCAGAGAAGGTAAATCCGCCGTCCTGAATGGTCAGAATCATCGGTTTAAAAAGCGGGGGCCTCTGTCCGGAGTTTTTTATGGTGTTTTGGTAGCGAAGCGCTTTTTTATTACATTTGTGTCTTTTATTTAAAACCATCATTAAATTCATTCATAATCAAATATTTTAACTCATGTCAACTGTAAAACGCGTTTATACCTTCGGGAACAAGAAAGCTGAAGGAAGGGCAGATATGAAGAATCTGCTCGGTGGAAAAGGAGCCAACCTGGCCGAAATGTGCCTTCTCGGTCTCCCCGTACCTGCCGGATTCACCATCACCACTGAAGTCTGCACCGAATACTATGCCAATAACTGTCAGCTTCCTGCCGAACTGATGCCGGAAGTATGGGCTGCCATGAAGAAAACTGAAGAAATCATGGGAATGAAATACGGCGATCCTGACAACGCCCTTTTGGTTTCATGCCCCTCCGGCGCCCGCAGCTCCATGCCGGGCATGATGGATACGGTGCTTAACATAGGCCTTTGCACGGCCACCATTCCGGGACTGATCAGGAAGACCGGCAATCCGAGGTTTGTATGGGACTCCTACCGGAGGCTGATCATGATGTACGCCGATGTGGTCATGGAAAAGGCAGAAGGTCTCGAACCGTCTGACGGTAAGGGGATCCGTAAGCAGCTTGATGATATGCTTGATGAGTACAAGCATCAGAAAGGGTACAAGTCTGACACCGAACTAAATGCCGATGACCTGAAGCGACTGGCTGAAGATTTTAAACAACGGGTGAAGAAATCCCTGGGACAGGAATTCCCGGATGATGCAAAAGCACAGCTGGAAGGAGGCATCAAGGCCGTATTCAAAAGCTGGAACGGCAAGAAGGCCATTTCTTACCGTCGTATTGAAGGAATTCCCGATGACTGGGGCACTGCGGTGAACGTTCAGTCGATGGTGTTCGGCAACATGGGTGACACTTCCGCCACCGGCGTAGCCTTTACGCGCAACCCGGCCACAGGTGAGAACCTGTTCTATGGCGAATGGCTTGTCAACGCCCAGGGCGAAGATGTGGTGGCAGGCATCCGCACTCCCAGTCCCCTCAACAACGACACAAAGAACGAGCAGAACAAGCATTTGAAGAGCATGGAGGAAGCCATGCCTCAGACATACAAGGAACTTTGCGAAATCCGTAATATCCTCGAACAGTCTTTCAAGGATATGCTTGACATCGAATTCACCATCCAGGAAGGGACGCTGTACATGCTGCAGTGCCGTGCCGGCAAGCGCACGGGGACTGCCGCCCTGAACATGGCCATGGATATGCTGAAGGAAGGTCTTATTGATGAGAAGAAGGCTGTCCTGCGCGTTGATCCTGCCCAGTTGGACGAACTCCTGCACCCGATATGCGATCCTGCTGCAGAAAAGAAGGTAAATCCGGTTGTCAAAGGCCTTCCCGCCGGTCCCGGTGCAGCCGTGGGTAAGATCGTATTCACCGCCGAGGATGCCGTGGCCTGGAACCGCAAGGGTGAAAAAGTCATCCTGCTCCGTGAGGAAACCAATCCCGAAGACGTGGAAGGAATGAGGGCGGCCAAAGGGATCCTGACCGCGCGCGGAGGCATGACCTCCCACGCCGCTTTGGTGGCACGCGGCTGGGGCAAATGCTGCATCGTCGGAGCCGGGAACCTGCACGTCGACGTAAACGGTAAAAAGGCAAAAGTCAAGGGAACCGACCTTGTCCTGAAAGAAGGTGACGTGATCACCCTGAACGGCACAAAGGGCAATGTTTACCTGGGCGCCATAGCTCTGATGGACGCTTCCGAAAACCCGAGGTTCCAGGAATTCATGAAGCTGGTGGACAAAAACCGTAAAATGGGAGTCCGTACCAATGCCGACACCCCTGCCGATGCAAAGGCAGCCAGGGATTTTGGTGCCGAAGGCATCGGCCTTTTCCGCACAGAACACATGTTTTACGGCGAAAACTCGGAACAGCCACTGTTTCTGCTGCGTAAAATGATCCTCAGCCATACCCTTGAAGAACGCAGGAATGCCCTGAACGAACTGTTCCCCTTTGTCAAGCAAAGCATTAAAAGCACGCTGGAAGCCATGAACGGCCTTCCGGTTACTTTCCGCCTGCTGGATCCCCCGCTCCATGAATTCGTTCCCCAGGATCCTAAAAATCAGGCCGAACTGGCCAAATCGCTGGGCATCACACAGGAAGAGGTGGCAAAACGCGGTGAAGCCCTTCACGAGTCGAATCCCATGATGGGCCACCGTGGCGTGCGCCTCGGCGTTACCTATCCCGAAGTGTCCGAAATGCAGATCAGGGCTATCTTTGAAGCCTATGCCGAACTGAAAAAGGCAGGCATGGACCCGCATCCGGAAATCATGGTGCCTGTTACCTGCGATGTGTCAGAGCTGGATTTCACCAAGAAGATAACCGATGCTGTGTATGCAGAAGTATGCGCCAAATTCGGGCTGAAGTCAATTGATTACAAGTACGGCACCATGATCGAAATACCGCGCGCCTGCCTGCTGGCGGACCGCATGGCAAAGTCAGCCGAGTTTTTCTCCTTCGGAACCAACGACCTGTCGCAGATGACCTTCGGCTTCAGCCGTGACGATATCGGCGGATTCCTGCACCATTACCTGGATAACAAGATGCTGGCTGCCGACCCGTTCCAGACAATTGACCAGGACGGGGTGGGTCAGCTGATCAACATGGCTGTGGAAAAGGGAAGAAAAACCAGACCTGATCTCAAGATCGGCATCTGCGGCGAACAGGGCGGTGATCCGGCCTCCGTGGCCTTCTGCTATAAGGCAGGCCTTACCTACGTCAGCTGTTCACCCTACCGGGTGCCCATTGCCAGGCTTGCTGCAGCCCAGGCTGCCATAAAAGCTTCCTAGATTCACATCTGAAAATGAACCTGCAAAGCCGTTTGCGCAAGCAGACGGCTTTTTTTCCGGCATTTTCCACCTTCTGTCAGGAGAAGGGACTGAATCATTATTTTTCTATATTTGTCCGTTTTGTCATATTTTATTAACCTTTAAACCTGAAATTACATGAGCCCCATCAGCCCGACCGTATTGGCCAGCTATGGCATTGACCGAGTAAAGGAAATCATTCACAATCCTTCCTACGAACAACTGTTCAGGTATGAGACCGAACCAGGCCTGGAAGGTTTTGAGAAGGGAGTAGTGACCAGCACGGGAGCTGTTGCCGTGAAGACAGGGATCTTCACCGGACGGTCGCCCAAGGATAAGTTCTTTGTAAAGGACAGCACCACCGAGAATACATTGTGGTGGGACGGCGTCATCAACCGTCCCGTTGACCAGGAGGCATGGAACGACTGCAAGAAACTGGTGAACAGACAGCTCTCATCGGCTGACAGGCTGTTCGTGGTGGACTGCTTCTGCGGCACCAACAAAGACACACGGCTGAAGGTGCGCTTCATCATGGAAGTGGCATGGCAGGCCCATTTTGTGACAAACATGTTCATACGTCCCTCTCTCTACGAACTGGAACGCTTCGGGGAGCCTGACTTCGTCTTCCTGAACGGCTCGAAGGTAACCAATCCCCGATGGAAGGAGCACAAGATGCATTCAGAGGTCTTT
>JAXDCR010000075.1:0-4276 GCA_034677845.1 Bacteroidales bacterium
TTCGGATCCTTTAACCCTGTTCACATCGGGCATCTCCTGATTGCCAGCTATATGGTTGAATTCACCGATATCAATCAGCTGTGGTTTGTCATCAGTCCCCAAAACCCCCTTAAAAAAAGAAAGAACCTGCTTGAGGACTATGCACGCCTTGATTTGCTCAGGCTTGCACTTGAAGAGGACGAAAGGTTCGGAATATGTGATATTGAATTCAGGATGCCCAAGCCTTCCTATACAATTGATACACTCACCTACCTGCATGAACTTTACCCTTCCCGCGAATTCGTCCTGATCATGGGGTCAGACCAGCTGCAAACCTTCAGCAAGTGGAAGAATGCTATGATACTGGAAACGCAATACAGGCGTTACATTTATCCGCGGCCCGGATTTGATGTAAATCCCGGAGCCCACAAAGGCATCACACTGATCAATGCCCCGCAGATTGAGATCTCATCGACCTTTATCCGTGAGGGCATCCGCAAAGGGCATGATATGCGCTATTACTTGCCGGTAAAGGTGTACAGCCACATTCTCAGGATGCACTATTACGAAAGATAGCATGAACTTGAAAAACCGTCAGGCGGCATATGAAGGCTAAGCTGAAATTCTTTTTGTCGTACACGTTGGGCTGGCTGTTGCTGTTCCTCCTGGGCAAGATTGTGTTTCTCCTTTACGAAAACGCCGAGTCATTCCGGTTTCCCCTGTCTGACTGGCTCAGGATCCTGGGTCACGGGCTGAAGATGGACCTTTCGGCAACCGCTTACCTGGCGGTTCTGCCCCTTATTATCCTTGCCGTCACTTCTTTCCTTCACTGGAAGATTCCTTACCGGTTGATCAACGCTTACACGGCCGTCATAATTTTTTTCTTCCTGATGGTAAGCCTTATTGACCTGGAAATATATAAATACTGGGGAATGCGACTGGATATCAGTGCGTTTCGCTTTATCTCGACGCCAAAGGAAAACCTGGCATCCTCTCCCGTATGGGTGCTTGTCCTTTTCCCGCTGCTCCTTGCTGCTGCCTCGGTTATGCTTTACAGGTTGTACAAGAAATCATGCGCCGCTTTCCTGGTGGATGCGGACAGAACAGGGGTAAGGGGACTCGTCACATTTATGCTACTGACCGTTGCCATGCTGCTGCCTGCCAGGGGCGGAGTGGGGGTTTCTGTCATTAATGCCGGCACAGTATATTTTCACAGGGAAAGCTTTGCAAACCATGCTGCTTTGAACGTTGTCTGGAATTTCGGTCATTCAGTCATTGAGCAGAGAGCATACGAAAATCCATATATTTTTTTCCCGGAAGGTGATCCTGAAGGGAGGCTGGAGGATCTGTACTTTTCAGGTGACAGCACCGTGAAGGTGCTCAGGACCCGAAGGCCCGACATCATCCTAATAATCCTTGAATCATTTTCAGCCAAGCTGGTGGAAGTGACCGGCGGGGCGGACAACGTGACACCGTCACTGAATGCCCTGGCGGGTCAAGGCATCCTGTTCGACCATATCTATGCATCCGATTCACGCACAGACAAAGGCCTGGCCACCATATTGAGCGGCTATCCGGTACTGGAAGCGATACCAATCCTTAAATTTGCCGAAAAAACCCAACACCTGCCCTATCTGTCCAAAAGTCTCAAAGAGGCAGGGTACCATGCAACCTTTTACTACGGCGGTGAGGTCGATTTTGCCAACATGAGGTCTTACCTTGTCAACGGCCAGTTCGATCGCATCATAGCGGAAGATGACTTTCCTCCCTCTTACACCGCGGGCAAGTGGGGCATCCCGGACCACAAGATGTTCGAAAGCTTCCTTGACGGAGTGTTAAACGACAGCGGACCTTCCCTGAATGTACTTCTGACGCTGTCAAGTCACGAGCCTTTTGATGTACCCGGAATACCAAAGTTCGGTTCCGAAACGCTGGAACAGAAGCTTTTCAGTTCAGTGTTTTATACCGACAGCTGTCTGGGCAGGTTTATACAGCAACTGAAGGGGTCGAAAAACTGGGATAATACGCTCCTTATCCTGGTGGCCGATCACGGCACACGGCTTCCCGATTACAGCGAGATGCGCGAGCCGGCAAAATACCATATACCGATGCTGTGGCTGGGGGGCGCATTGGCAAGGGATACTGTCATTGCAAAATACGGATCACAGGCTGACCTTGCCGAAACACTGCTGCGACAGATGGACATAAGCACGGATGATTTCATGCTGGGGAAGGACCTGCTCTCACCTGCCTCGCGTTCCTTTGCTTTTTTTTCATACCGGGATGGAGTGGGTATGCTGACCGACAGTGCCGCCATAAGCTATAATTTTAACACCCGAAAACTGGAGGAATCTTCGGGAAAAGTGGACGAAAGCCTTGTCAATTATGCAAAATTGTATCAGCAGAGTGTTTACCAGGATTACCTGAACAGGGGCCCTGACCGTCACTGAGCTGTGAAGTTTTCAGGCTGCGGTGTTTCTGAAAGCCTCTGCATGGTGTAAAACTTACGGTATTCCCCGTCCATTGCCAGCAGATCATCATGATTGCCTTTCTCGATCAGGAAACCGTCCTGCAGCACACATATCAGATCGGCATGCAGAATGGTTGACAGCCTGTGCGCGATGACAATGGAAGTACGGTTCTTCATGAGCCGCGCCAATGCCTCCTGCACCAGCTTTTCCGATTCCGTGTCAAGAGCTGAGGTTGCTTCGTCAAGTATCAATATGGGGGGATTCTTCAGCACGGCCCGGGCAATGCTGATCCTCTGCCTCTGACCTCCCGACAGTTTGCTTCCCCTGTCTCCCACCACTGTCTGATAACCATGTTCGGTGCCTATGATGAATTCATGTGCATGGGCAACTTTGGCAGCCTCGATGACCTGCTCCTCTGAAGCATTTTCCATGCCAAAGGCAATGTTATTGAAGAAAGTGTCGTTGAAAAGAATGGGATCCTGATTGACAATGCCCATGAGCGACCTGAGGTCCGATATCCGGCAATCCCTCACATCTACCCCGTCGATCAGAATCCTGCCCTGCGTGACATCATAAAAACGAGGAAGCAGGTCGGCCATCGTCGACTTGCCTGCCCCGGAATGTCCGACCAGGGCTACAGTTTTCCCTTTTTCAACGCACAGGTCAATCTTTTGCAGCACATACTCGTTCCGGTACCTGAAGTACACATTCTCATACAGGATCTTATCATTGAATGAGCTTATCGGCAAAGCCCCTTCTTTTTCAACAATATTGCTCTCGGTGAGCAGGATCCGGTTGATTCGTTCCATTGAGGCAAGGCCCTTCTGGATGCTGTAATACTCCTGTGAGAAAGATTTGACAGGGTTGATGATGCTGTAGAACACAGCGATATATGCCAGGAACTGCTCCGGTGTCAGCTGGCTGGTTTCATTCAGGATCAGGTGACCCCCGTACCACATGACAACGACGATAAGCAGTGTCCCGAGGAATTCGCTCACCGGATGTGCCAGATACCGCCGCCGCAGCAGCCGCGTCATAATCTTTTTATATTCCTCGTTCTTCCGGTGAAAGCGGTTATAGATCTTTGCCTCAGCATTGAAAGCCTTTATGATGCGCAGTCCCGACAGCGTTTCCTCCACCGTGCTGAGAAGCTCGCCAAGCATGATCTGCCCTTTCATGGAACGCTTTTTGAGTGATTTTCCGATCCTTCCGATCACAAGTCCCGCCGCCGGAAAGATTACGCATACAAAGAGGGTCAGCTGCCAGCTCATGATCAGCATGGCCGTGAGCGAAACCAGGATGATGACAGGGTTTTTAAAGAACATATCGAGTGAGCTCATGATGGATACCTCCACTTCGTACACATCACCGGTTATCCGTGATATGATGTCTCCTTTTTTCTCCTCCGTGAAAAATCCGATCGGCAGAGAAACGGTTTTGCCGTATATTTTGTTGCGGATGTCCCTGATGACTGCATTTCTAAGGGTGACAATGTTGAAGCTGGCCAGGTAGGTGAATCCCACTTTCAGAAAAACCATGAACAGCAAAAACAGGCCGATCATGATCAGCGCGGTCGATGGTCCCCTTACTTCGGAAATCTTTGTGATCAGGTAATAAACATCCTGTTTGACTGCATTTCCCAGCAAAGACAGGTCAGACAGGGAGTCCCTCAATGGCACGTATTCATACACCTTTTCCTGGAGCCCGAATAATATCTTCAGAAGCGGTATGATGGTGACAAGGGAAAAGACACCGAAAACAGCCCCCAGGAAGTTAAAGAAGAAGTTCAGGTACAGATATTTCCTGTACGGGGGGATGTATGTTTT
>JAXDCR010000076.1:0-7059 GCA_034677845.1 Bacteroidales bacterium
GTAAGTGCTAATGTGGATTTCTATTCGGGATTTGTATATAAATGCATTGAAATACCAAAGGAACTTTTTACTCCCATTTTTGCCATTGCAAGAATGGCCGGATGGTGCGCCCACAGGTTGGAAGAAGTGACTTTTTCCTCCAGGAGAATCATCAGACCTGCCTATAAAAATGTTTGCCCTAGGGTGGATTACGAATCGATTGATGAAAGAGATTGATAGACCCCTATTAAATATGGGGTATTTTTAAAAATATGGTTATTTTTTATATTTTTGCCCATTATTATCATGAGGATTAATTATGAAAAACCATATTTTTAATTTAACATCTTATTTTATCATAATTGAAACGCTCACGCGATGCAAATGAAGTCACCCTGTTCATTCCGGAGCGGCTTCATTATTGAATACAGTTAAAATATCATCTGAATGATTGGCAATGGATTACCCAAAAAGCAGGGTCTTTATGATCCGGCTCAGGAACATGACAGTTGCGGAATCGGGTTCGTAGCCCATATTAAGGGATTGCGCTCTCACAGCATAGTACAAAAAGGCCTTGAAGTACTTGTCAATATGTCGCACCGTGGAGCCGAAAGCGCAGATAATGTCACCGGTGACGGAGCTGGTATTCTTATTCAAATCCCGCATAAGCTTATTCGGTCAAAAGCCATCAGGATTCCCGAGGATGGCCGTTATGCAACGGGACTTGTATTCCTGCCCAAAGGAGGCCATGAACAAATGCAATGTGAGAGGATTCTTACTGAAATGCTTGTCGCAGAAGGACTTGAAGTACTTGACATTGTTGATGTCCCGGTTGATAACACCACACTTGGAGAAATTGCAAAAAAATCGGAACCCTGTATCCGGCAAATATTTGTTACAGGACAATATGAACAGGACGAAATAGAACGCAAGGTGTACATTTCCAGGAAACAAACGGAAAAAATTATCAGGGATTCAGATATATCTGGAAAGGAGGCATTCTATATACCAAGTTTATCTACTAAGGTATTGATTTATAAGGGAATGTTCACTTCACACCAGCTTGGACAGTACTACCTGGACCTTAAAAACCCGTTAATCGAAAGTGCTATCGCATTAATACATTCCCGCTTCAGCACCAATACATTTCCGACATGGGACCTTGCACAACCTTTCCGTTATCTCGGACATAACGGTGAAATAAACACGATAAAGGGAAACAGGATGTGGATGAACGCCAGAGAATCACTTTTAAAAAGTGACCTTTTCGGGAATGATTTGCAAAAATTGTTTCCAATAATCGAACCCAATAAAAGCGACTCCGCTTCACTTGATAATGTTCTTGAATTCCTGGTGCTTACAGGTAAGTCTCTTCCGCATGCCCTAAGTATGCTTATCCCTGAGTCATGGAATGATAAAAATCCGATACCGGAAAGTCTGAAAGCTTTCTACGAATACCATTCAACGTTCATGGAACCTTGGGACGGACCTGCCTCAATTGTGTTCAGTGACGGAAGATATATCGGCGGCACGCTCGACCGGAACGGCCTTCGTCCCTCACGATATATAATCACCAAGGATGATCTTATCGTTATGGCCTCTGAGGTTGGGGTCCAGGATTTTCCCCCGGAAACCATCAAGGAAAAGGGAAGGCTCAGACCAGGGAAAATCCTTCTTGTGGATACCCATTTTGGTATAATTGTGCCCGATGATGATGTCAAACGACAGCTGTCGGAAAGAAATCCCTATGCCAACTGGCTTCGCGAAAACAGAATTGACCTGCGTGACATTGTTGTCAAGGAACGCGTGCCGACAACGCTGGGTAATCAGTATGAGAGGTATTTAAAGGCCTTTGGTTATGCAAAGGAAGATATTGAAATGGTTATAAAACCAATGGCCACGGAAGGGCAGGAACCGGTAAGCTCCATGGGAAACGACATTCCACTTGCCGTGATGTCTGACAAGCCCCAGCGATTATTCAACTATTTCAGGCAGCATTTCGCACAAGTCACCAATCCTCCGATTGACCCCATAAGGGAAGGACTTGTTATGACCCTGACCAATTATATCGGAGCGGTATCCCGGAACCTGCTTATCGAATCATCGGCACATTGCAAGCTTATTAAATTCAGGTCACCTATTGTGACCAATACTGATCTGGGTAAAATCAGAAACCTTGACCAGAACCAGTTTTCACATATCATTATACCGATGCTTTTCCCGGCGGTTACAGAAAATCCGGCCCAGTCGCTTGAAAAGGCTATCAGGGAACTGTGTAAAAAAGCCGAGATAGCCGTTGATTTCGGACATAATTTCATTATCCTGTCAGACCGGGGAATCTCCGCCGATTTGGCACCGATACCATCTCTTCTGGCAGTGTCAGCGGTGCACCATCATCTGATTTCTGTAAAAAAAAGAATGCAGGTGGGACTTGTGGTGGAATCGGCAGAACCACGTGAAGTGAACCACTTTGCCCTGTTGTTTGCATTTGGAGCAAGTGTAGTTAATTCATATGGCGCATTTGCCATTATTGAAAAACTGTGCATTGAAAACGAAATCAAACTTGATTATGTCACTGCACGGGAAAACTATATTAAGGCTATTGACAAGGGACTGCTGAAGGTCATGTCAAAAATGGGTATTTCAACGCTCCGCAGTTACCATGGTTCCCAGATCTTTGAAGCCATTGGCCTGAGCCGGGAGTTCGTGGATATGTACTTCACAAACACGGATACACGCATTGGCGGCATCGGCCTTGAAGAAGTAGCTCTTGAAGCCCTGGCAACACACAGAAAGGCATTCTTTCCGCAAGAAGATGAACCACCGCTTATTGCAACTCAGGGAATCTATCATTACAGACGCGATGGCGAGTATCATGCCTGGAACCCTGAAACCATCGGCCTTCTGCAGTGGAGTACCAGAACTGAAAATTATGACAGGTACAAGGAATTCAGTGCGAAAGTGGATGAGGAAAATAGAAGGCCGCATTTCATAAGGGGATGTTTCGACCTGAAAAAAGGGACGCCTGTCCCCCTGAGCGAAGTTGAGCCGGTTGAGTCCATTTTAAAACGTTTTGTAACGGGTGCAATGTCATATGGTTCCATCAGCAAGGAGGCCCACGAGGCACTTGCTGTGTCAATGAATTCCTTGGGAGGGAAAAGCAATACAGGTGAAGGCGGCGAAGATGCGGAACGGTTTGTTCCGCGAAAAGACGGCACCCTGACAAGGAGCGCAATCAAACAGGTGGCATCAGGACGCTTTGGCGTGACTACCAATTATCTGATAAATGCTGACGAACTTCAGATCAAGGTGGCTCAGGGAGCCAAACCGGGTGAAGGCGGGCAGCTGCCCGGCTATAAGATAGACGGAATAATTGCCGGGCTGAGGCATTCCACGCCCGGGATAACCCTTATTTCTCCTCCGCCGCATCATGATATATACTCAATCGAGGACCTGGCACAGCTCATTTTTGATCTTAAATGCGTCAATCCGAAAGCAAGGATTAACGTAAAGCTGGTTTCTGAAAAGGGCGTAGGAACCATCGCAGCCGGGGTAGCCAAGGCACATGCAGACAGTATAACCATCTCCGGTTGCGAGGGAGGCACCGGCGCCAGTCCCGCCAGTTCCATCAAACATGCCGGATTGCCCATGGAACTGGGAATTGCTGAAGCACAACAAACACTTGTTTTCAACAATTTGAGAGACAGAGTGATATTGCAAACAGACGGACAGCTGAAAAATGGCCGTGATGTTGTGATGGCAGGGCTCCTGGGTGCGGAGGAGTTCGGCTTTGCCACAGCCTCCCTGATTGTACTCGGATGTGTCATGATGCGCAAATGTCATCTGAATACTTGTCCCGTCGGAGTGGCCACGCAGGACCCGGAACTTCGGAAAAGATTCACGGGACATCCCCAGTATCTTAAAACTTATTTTCATTTTATTGCAAGGGAAACACGTGAAATAATGGCTGAACTGGGATTCCGCAGATTTGATGAACTGGTGGGACGTTCTGACCTGCTTGTCCCCCGCAAGGACATAAGTCATTGGAAGGCCAGCCGGCTTGACTTCACGCAGCTTTTATATCAGCCGGAGCTTAATGAAAAAAGTGCAATTCATTGCACAGCTGGTCAAAAGCATAATATCAAAGACATCTTGGATGCTGAGCTGATTAAGACATCACATAAGGCCATAAAAGGAGGTGAAAAGGTTTGGATTTCAAAGAAAATATCCAATACAGACCGCAGTGTGGGCGCAATGCTGTCAGGCGAGATAACACGTATCTATGGCGAGGCAGGCCTTCCGGACAAGACCATACAGTGTAAGTTCTTTGGATCAGCAGGACAGTCTTTCGGTGCATTTCTCTGCCCGGGTATCCAGTTCGATCTGGAAGGCGATTCCAATGACTATCTTGGCAAGGGATTGTCAGGAGGCCGCATCGTTGTTGTGCCTCCCAAAGGCACCACATTCAGACCGGAAAACAACATTATCGTGGGCAACACACTACTTTATGGAGCTACCGGCGGGGAAGCCTATATCAGGGGTATTGCCGGAGAACGTTTTTGTGTAAGGAACAGTGGCGCCATTGCAGTTGTCGAGGGAGTAGGGGACCATTGCTGTGAATATATGACAGGCGGAAGAGTTGTCGTACTTGGAAAGACAGGTCGCAATTTCGCCGCAGGTATGAGCGGTGGCATAGCTTATGTTCTAGATGGAACAGGCAATTTTGATTATTTCTGCAATAAAGGTATGGTTGAACTCAGTAAGATTGACAACCATGAGGATATATGTGAACTGCAGCATATGATCAGCGACCACTACCTTTATACGCGCAGTGAGCTGGCTGAAAGCATACTTGTCAACTGGGATGAATTCCTGCCCCGGTTTGTCAAAGTAATACCGCTGGAATACAAAAAAGTGCTTGAAGAACAAAAAATCTCGCAACTCATTGAAAAGATTCAGCATACAGAGGATGAACCGCATTTTCATTATTAACGATACTGATAGACAAACCATTTTTCTGTCATCATGGGAAACCCACGTGGATTTTTACAGATAATGCGTAAGACGGCGGGATACAGGCCGCTGAACGAACGGATATATGACTTTGGTGAGGTTGAACAGACCCTGGATGAAAAGGACCGCAGGGATCAGGCTGCCCGTTGCATGGATTGCGGGGTTCCTTTCTGCCAGTGGGGCTGTCCGGTAATGAACAATATGCCCGAATGGCAGGATGCCTTGTTCAGGGGGGAATGGAAGAAAGCCATCGATCTGCTGCATGTAACAAATAATTTTCCTGAATTTACAGGCAGAATTTGTCCTTCTCCCTGTGAACACTCCTGCACCCTGAACATCCACAATGAACCCGTTACCATCAGGGAAAATGAGGCGGCTGTTGCTGAAAAAGGTTTTGAATTTGGCTATATCCGACCAGCCCCCCCCTTGAAAAGGACCGGGAAGAAAATAGCCATTGTGGGTTCAGGACCGGCGGGACTTGCCTGTGCCGATCTGCTGAACAGATGGGGTCATACGGTCACCGTCTTTGAGAAACATGAACAGCCTGGCGGATTGCTCCGATACGGCATTCCTGATTTCAAACTGAATAAGAAGATCATCGACCGCAGACTTACCCTCCTGCAACAGGAGGGTGTCATTTTCATGAACCATACTAATGTAGGGTATGACATTGCGGGGAAGGATCTTCTGAACGAATTTCATGCCATATGCCTGACAATTGGTGCCATGAAACCCCGTGAATTACCTGTCGAAGGAAGAGACTTGAAGGGAATCTATCAGGCTATGGATTTTCTTGCTCAGCAAAACAGGGTGCTTCAGGGTATGTCAGTGCCAGTCCAGGAACGCATTGAGGCGAAGGATAAAATCGTTGTTGTCATTGGAGGAGGTGATACCGGTTCGGATTGTGTAGGCACAGCAATCAGACAAGGTGCGAAAAGTGTCACACAGATTGAGATTCTTCCCAAACCTCCTGACAGGAGAAGTCCGGACAATCCATGGCCTTACTGGGCCAACACCCTGAGGTTTTCAAGCTCGCATGAGGAAGGCTGTGAAAGAAAATGGTGCCTGAGCACCAAGAAATTTCTGGGGGCGAATAGCAGAGTCAATGCGTTGCAGGTTGTCGAGGCAGATTGGAGGAATGATAACGGCAGCATGCAAATCATCGAAAGGAAAGGCACTGAAACTACCCTGCAGGCCGACCTTGTGTTGCTGGCAATGGGTTTTTTACATTGTGATCATGATGGTATTGTACGTGAGTTTGAACTAGCCACTGACCTGCGGGGAAATATTAAAATTGACGGCAATCATAACACAAACAAGGAAAGAGTATTTTGCGCAGGAGATGCGGCTACCGGAGCAAGTCTGGTGGTGAAAGCCATCGGCCAGGGCAGAAGTCTGGCCAGATCTGTGCACAGTTATTTAACCAGGCAAGCGATTTTGACTTGATCTCATCATCAACTAAGTTTTCGCATATAAAGTTGGTGTTGGTGAACGCTTTCCCTATATTTGTTTAAGGCTTTTTCCCGCTTCCGGCATGCCGATACTTACCTCCATAGTCAACCGGATCAATGTTAAGAGGATCCGGCAGCTTGAACTGATGAAACAATACCCTGTCGAATTCCAGCAGGAAGTGTTTGCACGGTTGATCAGAAAGGCCGCAGATACGGAATGGGGAGTAAAACACGATTTCAGGTCCATCAGTACTGTTGAAGCATTTCAAAAAAGACTGCCGGTTCTCACATACGAAGAGGTAAAACCATTCATTGACAGAATCCGTCAGGGCGAAATGAACTTATTATGGCCGGGTAAGATCAGATGGTTTGCCAAATCCTCCGGAACTACGGAAGACAAAAGCAAATTCATACCAATCAGCAAGGAATCGCTTGAAGAATGTCATTTCAGGGGGGGAAGAGATGTACTTACCATTTACTGCAAAAACAATCCGGAATCAGAAATATTTTCCGGAAAGGCTCTTACGCTGGGTGGCAGTCATAAAATCGACAGTTACAACTGCCAGTCTTGTTGCGGTGACCTGTCTGCTATACTGATTGAGAACCTTCCCTTCTG
>JAXDCR010000077.1:0-3485 GCA_034677845.1 Bacteroidales bacterium
CTCGGAAAACATGCAGGGGAAAGGATATACCTCCAGGCATTCATGGACCTGGTTCTCGAGTATTCGCACAATGCCACGCCGGATTTGGCAAGGTTTGTGGACTGGTGGGAAGTTGCCGGCAGGAAACGGTCTGTATCTGCCCCTTTTACCCAGGATGCCATCCGCATTCTGACGATACACAAGGCAAAGGGACTTGAGTTTGATGTCGTGATGATTCCATACTGCGACTGGGATATGAAACCGGGCAGGAATACGATCCTCTGGTGCAGTTACCCGGGTCCTCCGTACGACAGGATAAAGGCTCTTCCGCTTAACTTTTCCGAAAACCTCAGGGAGACACATTTCAGGGATGCTTACCTGGATGAGTTAAGACGCCTGGCGGTTGACAACCTGAACCTGCTTTATGTCGCCTTTACGAGGGCAAAATCGGAGATGTACGCCTGGTGCGGTGCTAAGGCTTCTGAGAATACGGCAACGATAGGGGGACTTATGCGAAGGGTGATGGCATGCAAGCGGGAACCGGAGATGGAAAACCGCCCCACAATGGATCTGGCATCATTTTTTGACGCTGCTGCCGGCACATTTGCCTGCGGGAGGAAGCAACATGAACCTGCCGCTGCCAAAGACGATGATGGCAGCCACGTTGCCTTCACCCCATTGCCTCCCGCACCATCCGGCGGTGGCAGGCTGATGCCGCAGGGGCTGCGCATGGCCTTCCAGGGAAGGATGAACCTGGAGGCGACCGAAGGGACCATTTGCCGTCCCCTCAGCGAAGGCATCCTTATGCATGAGATATTCAGCCATATTCGCACGCTGAATGATCTGGCGCCGGCAATGGACAGGATGGTCCTTGAGGGCAAAATGGAGCTGCGGTCGCGCGACAGGCTGGAGAGAGCGGTGCGGGACAGGATGAACAATGTGGTTGTCATGTCGTGGTACGGAGGTGACTGGCAGGTCGTGTCAGAAGGCGAAATCATCATTCCGGGGGGCATGGTCAGAAGGCCGGACCGGGTGCTTGTCCGGGAGGGCAGGGCCATCGTCATTGACTTCAAGTTCGGTGAAAAGGAAAGCCGTCACCATGAACAGCAGGTGAGGGAATATGCACAGCTCATCCGTGCAATGGGGTATGGGGAGACGGAGGCTTTTCTGTGGTACGTGATGGAGGGCACCATAAGAAAGGTGGTATGAATGGCAAGGTTTACCCGTGGGGACATGGCAGGCGGTTCAACAGTTACCCTGAAAGAATGCGCACCCTATTCGGGGAACGCGTCCAGAAGATATCGGTTGACGCCGGTTTTACCTGTCCCAACCGTGACGGCACCAAGGGCACCGGAGGGTGCACTTTCTGCAGGAACGATGCCTTCAATCCCTCCTACTGTCATCCAAAAAAATCAATATCACAACAGATTGCCGAAGGCATTGAATTCCACCGGCGCAGGTACAGGCGCGCCGGCAAATACCTGGCCTATTTCCAGGCGTATTCAAACACGTACGGTGATGTGGAACGTCTGGAGGCACTGTACAGGGAGGCTCTGAAAACGGACCATGTCATCGGCATAGTGATCGGCACACGCCCTGACTGCGCTGACGATGACAGGCTGGACCTCCTTCAGCGGCTGTCACGGCACTGGCACGTGGTCGTTGAGTACGGGATTGAATCGGTGTACGACAGCACCCTGGCGCGGGTGAACCGGCGGCACAGCTTTGCGGATGCCGTTCGTGCCGTTGAAAACACGGCTTCCAGAGGCATTTGCACCGGTGGCCATATCATTTTCGGACTGCCGGGTGAAAGCCGTGAACAGATGCTGGCCGGCGCCTCCATACTGTCACGCCTGCCACTTGCCAGCATCAAATTCCACCAGCTGCAGCTGTTCAGGGATACACCGATGGCAGATGAATACCTGAAGCATCCCGGGGATTTTCATACATTCACCCTTACGGAATACCTTGACTTTGCAGCCGATTATACGGAAAGGCTGAGTCCCTCCATCACCATTGAAAGAATCGCCGGGGAGACGCCACCGCGTTATGCCCTTCATAGACCATGGGGACCGAGGTATGATGAAATCCTCCGGCGGTTCGAAAGGTTGCTGGAGCAAAGGAACAGCTGGCAGGGCAGGTATTTTATTCCGTGACCGTGAATGTGACCCTGGCCCCGACAGGCCTGCCGCTTTCATCCATCCCTTCGGCACGGCCAAGGAAAATGCCCTGCACGTCGGATGTGAAAAAGCTTATAAGCACAGGTGTTCCTGCCTTAAGCTCCAGATGCGAATCCCAGTAAAGCGTCCGGCGGTTGTCAACGGATGACACACTCTCAACCGAATAATCCGGGGAAAAGAAGGTGCGGTCGGGTCCCGTTATATCTGCCAGCAGCTGCACAGGCCTGTTCCGGTACCGGTACATGCCCTGGATGGTTGTAATTTCAATAACAGCCGGGAAATTGACCGGCGTATACCGGTGTACATCCGCCAGTGAGGTGGAAATGTTCAGGTTTGTTATGTCGGATGGTGTCACCGAGGAAAGGATGCCGATGCGGTCTCCCTTCAGCACGCCGTTGATGACGATCAGCGCGGCCTGCTGACTGCTGGCGGACCTGCTGTTACGGTCAATGTCCCTGAAGATTATCTGCTGGTCGGCAATGTCATATGGTTTGATCTCCTGAATGATATCCATCACGCTTTCATAATCCGCATAACGGACAGGGTCGTACTTGTTGCCAAGAATGGGCTGGTTGCGTCTGAACCTGCCGGTTCCGTATCGCAGGGTGTACACAAGGTCAGGGTCTCCGAACAGCAGTACATCCCTTAACTGGTTTCCATTCCTGTCTTTTTTGTCAACCTGCATGATCTCTTTAAGCTTTTCAGAATATCCGTAGTCGATGGAAGGTGTCAGGTAGTTTTTTCCGGAAGCGTCGAACGCTTCCACATTCAGGTAATTAAAATCTATTATGTCATTCCCGAAAGGAATGGTGAACTGGCCTTCCCCTGTCGTCTGGGTTTCATACGACCGTATGCTGGGCAGGTGGGTTACCCTGACTTTGGCAAGCCGGACCATGTTGTCCTTGCGATCCGTGACAGTACCTTTCAGACCGTCCTGGTTTACATAAGGCGACAGGCGGGAGGAGGCGGCCACCTTGTTCCAGTACCTTTCCCTGTATTCCGAGGTCAGCAGTTCCAGTTCCGTTGCATCTGCCGGCAGCCATTGTTCCTCACCGTTCTCGGTGTACACGCTGTTCATTGTCCTTGAGAAATCCTTCATCCCCTCATGGTCTGCCAGCTGCTGCAACGACACTGAAAGCGCCACATCAACATGGTCGGCGGGTCCCTCGTATGTCAGGGAAAGGCTCACGCGCCGGCGGGTGCCGTATATCCTGCGGTCGGTTTCAAGCGACAGTGCTTCCGGTACGCCGGGGGCACGGAGAAGGCGTTCGGCCAGCACATGCCGGCTGCTGTCCATCACGCTGAGCTGCATGATACCTGCTTTAA
>JAXDCR010000078.1:0-21788 GCA_034677845.1 Bacteroidales bacterium
CTTTGGGACCAAGGGTAACCTTAACCGTATCGGTAAGTTTATCAACGCCTTTCTTTAGAAGATCACGCGCTTCAATATTGAACATCAATTCTTTTGCTGCCATTGTATTCAGATTTATTTTAAATGATTGATTATATTACACAATTGCGAGAATATCTGATTGTTTCATGATCAGATAATCCTTACCGTCGATCGTAATCTCGGACCCGGAATATTTGCCGTACAGTACGACATCACCAGCCTTAACTTCCATCTTGGTATCTTTGGTACCGGGACCGGCAGCCATAACAGTTCCACGCTGGGGTTTTTCCTTAGCTGAATCAGGAATAATAATTCCGCTTTTGGTTTTGGATTCGGCTTCCTGAGGCTTTATGACCACTCTGTCTGCCAAAGGTTTGATTTTCAGATCTGCCATATTCAATTCATTTTAGGTTAAACATTTAAAATTTGAAGTGCAAATAGCGAATTCCATGCCAAATGATTTTAACGGCTGTTTGTCCGGCAGGTATTGACATTATTTCAGGCCTTGCAGGCCGCCGTTGCATGCGCTTCAATTGTAATATATAGATTATCAATCTGATGAAATTTTCTTCAAAGGATGAAAGCAATAAAAACAGATGTCAGTTTCCATGACATCCTGACACCTGATGCAGTCTGAAAAATGACTACCCGTTTTTATATGCGGCTAATCCTGGGATTGATTGCCGTCCCCGGTGGTTTGCTCAAGGGGTGTGGTGGGATAGGTAGGCAATACGGTAGGATCGACTGCCGTGTTCTCTATCTGGTTTTGTATCCTGGATTGCGCTGAAGATGCATTCTGACGAGGAATCATTGTAGCAATCACGCTTAGCAGAACCATGGCTGAGGCAAGACCCCATGTGGCCTTTTCAATGAAATCAGCCGTGCGCTTGACCCCCATTATCTGGTTGGAAGAAGAAAAACCGGAAGCCAGGCCCCCTCCCTTTGGGTTCTGAACCAGTACAATCAGAATGAGGAGAATGGCCACAAATATGATGATGCCGATGATGAGTCCGTGCATAGCCTGTTTATTACAAATTGGTACTTAGTTTTTTTATTTCATTGATCTGCGCTGCAAAATAAAGCCTTTTTTCCGGATATTTCAAAATTAATTTTTCGTAGGCAAAAATGGCTTTGCTATAATATCCCTGCTTGATGTAAATCCTGGCCAGGGTTTCGGTAAACAAACCCTCATGTTCCCTGACGCTTTCCTCTGAAATATCAACATGGGGGAAATCGGCGGAAAGGGGTCCGATAGAGGGATTTTCCGCAATGAATTTTTCAATCAGGCTGTCATTTGCTGAACCTGGCTTTTCGGAAGGGAAAGGCTCATTCCCTGAGGTTCCCTCTTCGAGTTCAAAAATCACGTCTTGTGCTTCAATAGACCGGTTCTGATCTTCCGTCCCATAAACCTTTTCAATATCCAGCCCGACCTCCGGAAAAAAATCCGCTTCCTCCAGGTCCAGCAGGTCAGTGCTTTCAAGCTGCCTGTCCAGCATGCCTGCAATGTTTTCCTGCAGGCTTCTTTTTACCGGCGGCACAGCGGCCAGATTTTCATGACCCACTGTCAGACCATCGGTATCTGGTGCATCAACTTCCGGCCTGGCTTCATAACCAACCGGAACAGGAATGTCTGCCTTTCCGTTTTCAGACGTTTTCAGATGCCGGTCTGCAGATTCCCCGCGGCCTGAATCCACTTCAGGGGATTCAACATCAGCAACATGCAATTCATGTTCTGCCCGGTCAACGGCAACTTCTTCAGGCCACTGCGTTAAGGCCGCATCCTCTCCCGGAGTTAAACGCGATCCCTCATGTGCCTGTGGCACCTCGAGCGGAAAGCTGAGCTCGTAAAGCAAACGGGAGTTGTTTATAAAAGGACCTGATTCTTCAATCTTTTTCTGCCAGTTGTCTCTGTCAAGCAGGTAAGTGTTCCTGAGAACCAGCAGCCGGACAGTTTGAAAATAAGGGTATTCCTTTTCAAGCAACTGGAGTTCTTTCAGGGAAAGTTCACCCAGCTCACCGGGGGTTTCCATATACCGGAAAAGTTCTTCTTTCTCCATTCCATCCGTACTTACCAGTTCACAAAAGCCTTATTGTAAATATCCTCGATCAGCAGCTTCTGGATGTCTTCCGTGAGTGCAGCCTTTACATTTTCAAAATCCTGGCTGGAATCATAATCCTGATACCTTGAAAAGCTTTGCTCAAAACTTTGATCCGGGTCAACTGAACAGGTGTACCTGATCCTCACGGTTATTGTGAACCTGTTCTTGGAAGCAAGGTCTCCACTGACGACGGCGGTAGGTTTCGTATCATAGGCAAGGATGGTGCCTTCAAAATCAAGGTCACCGCTACCACTGACCATAATCAGACTGCTGTTCCCCTGTATGTAATCCTTGAGTGCATCAGTCATTTGCTGCGCCAGCGCCGCCTCCACGTATGCCGCACGGTTCTCGAAATATTGCACAGAAACGGTTCTGGCCCCGGAAGGGATAGAAGCTCCGGTGGTGGAAATCTTTACACTGAAACAGGCACTGCAAAGCATAATTACGCCCGTCATTAACAAACGATGAGACCTTCTTACGACCATCCTTATCAGCATGGTTCAATCAATTTCATATTCCTTTATCTTGCGGTACAATGTCCTTTCTGATATCCCCAGCTCATGTGCGGCATATTTGCGCTTACCTCCGTGTCTTTCAAGGGCCTTTCTGATCAGTTCAATTTCCTTGTCAGCAAGCGAAAGGGATTCTTCCACAATCTCCTGGGTGTCCTGGATGTTTTCCGGCATGTGCTGGCTTATGTCAAATTTTCTGGGATGCTTGTCTTCAGGGATGATGGGCTCGACATCCTCAAACACTTTTGACATGACATGAGGGGCCTGGTGGTGAACTTCCGGTTCAAGGGTCGCATGATATAGATTGTTGTGAACCAGCTTCTTAAGCTCATTGACATCATTTCGCATATCGAAAAGTATTTTATACAGAATTTCCCTTTCTGATGCAAAGGTCTTGTGGTCAACAGCATCGAACACGGCGGGCAGTTTGGTCTCATCATAATTGGGAAGATACGTAGCCAGCACTTCAGCGGTTATGAGCCTTTTTTCTTCTATTATTGAAATCTGTTCAACAATGTTTTTCAGCTGCCTTATGTTACCTGGCCACCGGTATTTGACAAGCATATCCTGTGCCTGTTCCGTCAGGGTGATGGAGGGCATCCGGTTCCGGTCCGCAAAATCGACGGCAAATTTCCTGAAAAGGATTGGTATATCTTCCCTCCGGTTCCTCAACGGCGGAATTTCAATAGGAACGCTGCTGAGCCTGTAAAACAGATCCTCCCTGAACCTGCCGCGCTGAATCGCCTGGTTGATATCCACATTGGTGGCTGCAATGACGCGGACATTGGTCTTGATGACTTTTGAAGAGCCCACCCTGATGAACTCCCCGGTCTCAAGTACACGCAAAAGCCTTACCTGGGTGGATAAAGGGAGTTCAGCAACCTCATCAAGAAAGATGGTTCCGCCGTTTGCCACTTCAAAATAACCCTTTCGGCTTTCATAAGCACCTGTAAAAGACCCTTTTTCATGACCAAACAGCTCGGAATCAATTGTGCCTTCAGGTATTGCCCCGCAGTTCACCGCAAAATAGGAACCATGTTTGCGCGAACTGAACTGGTGAATGATCTGGGGAATGACCTCCTTGCCAACACCGCTTTCACCTGTCACAAGCACGGACAAATCCGTCGGAGCCACCTGGACAGCAATATCCAGGGCACGCAGCAGTGCCGGGGAGTTTCCGATGATCCCAAACCTTTGTTTTATTTTAAGCACATCGTTCTTTTCCATTCACCTCACAAATAACACGTATGTAAAGTACACACTTTAAATGGCATGACAAAATTACAATATTTAATGATTTTTTGTAATTTGCGTCTGTCAAATCTTCATGTTGATGAAATCGCTTCCGGTGAAATGCATTGGAATCATTCCCGCCAGGTACGGCTCATCAAGGTTTCCCGGGAAAGCCCTCGCGGATATTCAGGGAAAGTCAATGGTACGCCGGGTATATGAGCAGGCCGTCAAGGCCGTAGGGGTTGTTTATGTGGCAACTGATGATGAGAGGATATTTCAGAACATTGTGCAGTCTGGCGGTCATGCAATCATGACCTCCCCGCTGCACAACAGCGGCACCGACCGATGCGCAGAGGCCCTGAAAATAGCCGAAAATCAAAGAAAAGAAACCTTTGATGTTGTTCTGAACATCCAGGGTGATGAACCTTTCATTGAACCGCGTCAGCTCAGCCTGGTCATGTCTTGTTTCAGGGACCCTGATACCCAGATAGCCACCCTTGTTAAAAAGATACAGGAGCCGGATGACCTGCTTGACCGGAACCGGCCAAAGGTGGTTGTAAACCGGAAGAGCGAGGCTATGTATTTCAGCCGCCTGCCCGTTCCTTTTGTACGCGGCATGGACAGCAGGGACTGGCTGACCATGCATGATTTTTACATGCACATCGGCCTTTACGGATTCAGAAAAGACATTTTGTTGCGCATATCAAAGCTGAAGCAGTCTCCTCTTGAACGATGTGAGTCATTGGAACAGCTGCGCTGGTTAGAAAACGGATACAGAATTAAGGTGCGCCGGACCCGGTACGACAGCTGTGGTGTTGACACACCTGAAGATCTGGAAAGGTTGCTTAAAATGAAACAAAAAAGCTGATGCCTTCATCCTGGTAAAACAGGGCATTCATAACAAACTTCCCCACTGACAAACCGGAGCACCTCTGTTATATGAGCAGCCGCCCCCGGAATGGAGATTGACCGGGATATGGCTTGCTGCAAGATGAAATGCCCCTGGTTTGAGGATATGAAAATCTTGGCAGATTCAATGCATTTTCTTAATTTAGTAAGATCAATTAATCTAAAAATACCTGATTATGGCCTTCGAATTGCCCAAATTACCCTATTCCACGGATGCCCTGCATCCTTACATTTCACAAAACACGATCGAATTTCATTATGGCAAGCACCACCAGACCTATCTCAGCAATCTCAACAATCTGGTCACTGGCACACCGTTTGAAAATGCAAGCCTTGAAACAATCGTACGTGAAGCCGAAGGTGCCATTTTCAACAACGGCGCACAGGTATGGAACCACAGCTTTTACTTTCTTGGATTTTCTCCTTCAGGCAAAAGTGAACCATCCGGAAAACTGGCCGAAGCCATTACTGCCCGGTATGGCTCGTTTGACAATTTCAAGGCCGAATTTACCAAGGCAGCCGTCACCCTCTTCGGTAGCGGCTGGGCATGGCTTGTCAAAAAGCAGGATGAAAGCCTTGATATACTTCAGGAATCCAATGCCGGAAATCCTCTCCGAAAGGGTTTTATGCCCCTGCTTACCTTTGATGTGTGGGAACATGCCTACTATCTCGATTACCAGAACAGAAGGGCGGATCATATCAAAGCCTTATGGAGTATAGTGGACTGGGATGTCATAAGTAAGCGCTTCACCTAAAACGTAAACCCCAGGTTTACATACCACCTGGATCTTGCATCCCTGTTATTACCGGAAAGAAATACGCTCAGGGGACCAAACCGGGTGTTGTATGTCAGCCCCCCTCCGAATCCCAGATGCAGGTCTTCCTTGTTCAGCATGCCGACAGAAGTGACCAGCTCGGGAAAGCTGTCTGATCGCATCAGTCCGTTTGCCACCAGCTCGACCTGGAGGAGATTGATGATCCGGTAATGGACGCCAAGCCTGAACATCAGGAAATTGCTGGCAGCAATCTCTCCCAGGTTGTAACCGGCAAAACCAATCTGGTTCCTGCGCGTGTTGTATTTATGTCCCCCTACGAAAAAATAATCTGAAATAATCAGCTCATCGTTGCTGAAACCCATTGAAAAATAGGTGTTTAAACTGGTTTTCTCACCAAGGGGCCTGTAGTTGTCAAGGCTCAGGTGAAGCTTGCCAAATGAACCGACGGTGACATCGCTTTTAATTGTGTCTGAAAGGAGACTCAGGTCAATGCCCGGATTAAAAATGCCCTTGACGGTGAGTTCGAACTTGTGTCCCCTGAAAGGATAAAACAGATTATCCAAAGTATTCACAAGGTATTGTGCTGAAAATCCCATGCCATGAAATCCATACTTCCTGTAATTGAATTCTTCAGGGTACAGTTGCTGCATAACCTTGTCCGGGCGCACCGATGAATATTCGAACAAAACCCCGACTCCGGCCTGCTGATTCAGGCTTATGATGCGCCGGAGCAGCAGTTCGGAAGTAAAGTGCTGCTGCCTGAAGTACCCGGTAAGGCTGGCATCAGCAAATACCGGAATCAGGTTGGATTCAAAATATGAGTCGGTGACGGCAAGCACATTCTTTTCTTTTCCGACATACTTGTGGAAATACAGACGCCCCTGCGGATATTCGCTCACATCGGCAGAAACGGATAACTTGCTTCCTGACAGAAGAAAATCATGATGCGAGTAATTCATAAGAACTCCTGCCCCGTAAAAATTGTCGTAATGGACGGCAAACCTTGCAGCAGCCTTTTGTTTTTCCTTGATATCGAGGATAAGACGAAATCCATTGCTTTCACTCTCCAGACGGTATGTCAGCCTGTCAAAGTACAGGGTCCCGAATAACCTGTCAAGGTCATTAAACAGTTCTTCTCGCGTCACATATTCACCTTCTTTAATGTTCAGCAGACCGATCACAAGACCTTCCTCCATGTTTTTCAGGTTCTCAACCCGTAACGACTGTATCAATATGCTGTCTCTTTCCTCAAGCATGGCAGGCTCAGGGACTTTTGCCAGCTGATTCAGCGAGTCAGCAAGGCTTTTAAGCCTGTCATAGACATTCCTGGCCGCCGTTTCGCCTGCCTGTTCGATGGCAAGATTCCTGCTGAAATCCGAGGATGAATAGGCAGACAGGTCAGGAGTTATCAGGATATCAACCAGTTTTTCCTGTTCCCTGGTGTCATTTATCCCGTACAACGAGGAGGATCTGGCGAGGATCTTTGTCAGGGAGTTCAGTTCATCCGCTTTGATGTTTTCCTTGAAACCGGTATATACGCCGATGACTATATCGGCTCCCATGGATATGACTTCCTCCACGGGAAAATTACGGAGCACTCCGCCGTCAACCACGACTTTTGCCGAGTCAAGCACAACAGGGGTGAAAATGCTGGGTATGGCCATGCTTGCCCTCATGGCCCGGGCCAGGTCTCCCGAGCCGAAAACAATTATCTCTCCGTTCACGATCTCGGTTCCAACGCAACGGAAGGGGTAGGGATACTCATCGAAATTCTCTGTGCCTATTGTCCTCCATGTCATCCCGGAAAGAAACATCGAGAGGTTCTGTCCTTCCAGCACACCGGGGGGAAGGGAAATGCGTCTGTCATAAACCGGCAGTTCTATCATGTACCGGTTGTATTCGCTTTTTTCTTCCATGGCAATATTCTGCAGTGACACATCGTCCGACAACAGCGTGTTCCAGTCCGCCTGCCGGTTCATGTTAGACAGCTCATCAGCCGTAAAGCCGATTGAATACAATCCGCCCACGATGCTGCCCATGCTGGTGCCGGTTATATAATCAGGCCTGAGCCCAACCTCCTCGAGCACCTTCAGCACGCCAATGTGTGCCAGTCCCTTTGCCCCGCCTCCGCTTAATACAAGACCAACCTTGGGCCGGGCAGGAATATTCTGCTGGGCATGCAGGGCAATATAGCCTCCAAGCCTGATAAGCAGGCAGATAAGGATGATCCTGTGGTACATGACAGAAGACAAAACGATTCAAATCCGTGAAGGCTCAAAAATACACAAGTATTCGGTCATATAAAAGAATAAAACACCCCGGAAGCTTACCTGTAAAGGTAGATCAGGCCATTCTTGTCATAACGTTTTATAGGATCGCCTGACAAGGCTTCCAGAATGTAAAAGTACACCCCTGTGATCAGCTCCTGACCCGATGAGCTTCGCCCATCCCATGTGATTGTAGAACCTTCGCCCTTATAGACCATAACGCCGTTTCTGTTGAATACCCTGAGCGATAAGGGGTAACTTCCGTTGCTGCTTACCATGAAAAAGTCATTGATATTGTCCCCGTTTGGAGTGAAGACGTTCTGAACCAGTATGGTTTCGTTGATTATCACCAGCTTTTCACTTTCACTTTCGCAACCATAATTGTCACTGACCGACAAGGTGACATGGAATGAGTCGACTCTCGGGAAAGTCACCAGCTCCCAGCGGCCTGTTCGCACGCCCACATCTTCAAAGTTCCACGTAAAAGTATAGGTTACATTGCTGTCAAGCACATCGGTATGTTCGAAGACATAGCTTAAATACGTGACGGTGTCATAGTATCTGAACTGGGCTTCGACGGTACGGTGCACTTCAAGCAGATTTGTCCTGGTAATGGTAAGGTCATCACGGCCGTTTAGCTTCAGGGATGGGGAAAACTTCCCTCCTGTCGTGTAAATGACAGTATCCGGATCCTTTTCGGTGCTTGTCTGACCGTCGCCGAAATTCCACAGGTAACTTCTGATGGTATCAACGGTGGCATTGTTTATAAATCGGTATTTTACCTTGAAGGGAGTGCATCCTTCAGTCTGACTGACCGAGAAATTATACTGGGCAAAAAGAGAGCCGCCAGCTGCCCATATCAACCAGAGAATGCCTTGCACCCTATATTTAAAAACAGTCATGTCAGACATGCCGGTCTATGGTTTATCCATAGCTTTAGGTGATTGCTGAACTCAACGGTAACCTTGCTGTTCATTTTGGGCATGACAGTTATGGCGGCCGGTGTTGCTCATCGCAGGGTTAATGCGACTAAAATACTAAAATTTAAAAGCGTCCGCTTGTTTATAACCGAAAAGAAATTAACAGATGTAGATAACTTTAGGGGGAAGCAGGACGGGGGTTAAGGCTTCTTTATTAATTTAGCGGACGCATACAGATCATACCTATGAAGCAGTACTTAAGTCTGTTACAGCATGTGATGCAGCATGGCACTGCCAAGAGTGACAGGACCGGAACAGGCACGCTGAGTGTTTTCGGTTACCAGATGAGGTTCAACCTTGATGATGGCTTTCCTCTGATGACGACAAAAAAGCTCCACCTTAAATCAATCATCCATGAGTTATTATGGTTCCTGAAGGGTGATACAAACATAAAGTACCTGAACGATAACCAGGTCAGCATATGGAATGAATGGGCCGACACAAACGGAGAACTTGGCCATATTTACGGCTTTCAATGGCGCAGCTGGCCTGATTACAAAGGTGGATCGGTTGACCAAATTGAAAAGGTCATCCATTCCATCAGGACAAACCCGGATTCACGCAGACACCTGGTCAGTGCATGGAATGTGGCTGACCTTGATAACATGGCACTTCCGCCCTGTCACGTGCTGTTCCAGTTTTATGTAGCCGGGGGCAAGCTCTCATGCCAGCTGTACCAGAGAAGTGCCGATGTTTTCATCGGGGTACCTTTCAATATTGCCTCCTATTCTTTGCTGTTGATGATGGTGGCACAGGTTACGGAACTTGTCCCTGGAGAATTCATTCACACCCTTGGAGATGCCCATATATACAACAACCACTTTGATCAGGTGAGGATCCAGCTAAGCCGTGAGCCGCGCGGCCTTCCTTCTTTGCGGATCAATCCCGCCATCAGGGATATTGATGATTTTACCTACGATGATTTCATAATTGAAAATTATGATCCTCACCCCCATATCAGGGGAGAAATTTCTGTTTAAAACCGGCATCATGAACAAAATTTCGCTGATTGTTGCAGCAGACCTTAAAAATGGCATCGGAAAGGATAACAAACTGCTGTGTCACATACCTTCCGACCTGAAAAGATTCAGGAAGATCACGTCGGGGCATACCGTCATCATGGGCAGGAATACTTTTCTTTCTTTGCCGGGCGGAGCACTTAAAAACAGAAGGAACATCGTCATCACCGATGTGCCAGAGGATGATTTCAGAGACTGCAAAATTGTAAACTCGGTTGAAGAGGCCATGAAACACTGTGACCCGGACAGGGAGAACTTTGTCATCGGCGGAGCTTCTGTGTACCGCCAGTTCCTGCCCTATGCCTCCAGGCTATACCTGACGCGCATTCTGCATACATTTGATGCAGACACCTTTTTCCCCGTGATCTCACAGGATGAATGGCGGGAAGTAAGGAGGGATGATCCGGAAAAAGATGAAACAAATGATTTTTTTCACGTTTTCACCATATTGGAAAGAAAAAGTTAACTTTATTCAGTTTATTAACCAAACATCTCCGGATATGAAACAGAAAATGGTATGTATGATATGTCTGGTCTTTGCCAGTGTGGTGATTTACGGCCAGGCTGACAAGATTGTCGGAATATGGGTGCCTGCCAAAGGCACCTCACAGGTGCGGATTTACAAGGAAACCAACGGCAAGTATTACGGCAGGGTTGAATGGAAAAAGGAAGACAAGGATGAACTGGACGTCAACAACCCTGACGAGAGGCTCAGGAAAAACAAAATTCTCGGGATGACAATTTTAAAGGATTTTACCTATAACTCTTCAAAAAAGCAGTGGGAAAACGGCACCGTTTATGACCCTGATAACGGAAAGACATATGACTGCTATATGTGGTTCGAGGATGATGACAACAAAATGATTCTGAAGGGTTATGTTCTTGGAATGAAATTCATCGGCAGGTCCGAGGAATGGACCAGGGAGTTTTCCATCAGGCCCTGAAAATCCATCCAGACTACGACAGTTATTTCATGGCCGGGGGAGATCATCACTGATCGCTTCTGCCGCAGTTGTTTTATCTATCTGTTTTTTTGCCGGAATACCTCACAGGTTTATTCCATTTTCATCGAAAGCAGTGTCCTGCCACCGGCCATTCCAGAGAACCCGCAGCGTCCTGAAGCCTATATCCTTCAGCAAGGATGCAGCTTGCGCAAAACCGCCGTCCATCTCCTGGGGCTGATGAGAGTCTGAATTCAGCATAACCGGTATTTTTTTTGCCAGGATCCTTTTGCATATCCATGCACTGGGATAAAGCCTTGCGGGATCATTCTTATACAAACCCCTTGTGTTTACTTCGACTATGATACCTTCAGAGGCTATCAGATCCAGGCACTGCTCCACCTGCTCGATGTACCAGCCATCTTCCTCGTTCAGGTAACCACCCAGGTGGTTGTGCATTTTTATCTTGTCCATGTGTCCGACCACATCAGGCTTGTTTTGACTCACCATCTGCCTGAGAAGTTCATAATAACGAATGATGGCCTTTTTGTAATCGCTGCCAAAAACTTCGTCAATTCCCCTGAAAAAAGCTTCGGGCTGACCACCGTCAAAACAAAAGTGAGACTGGTCAGACAACCTGCCAATAAAATGGATGGAGCCGATAAAATAATCCAGCGGCAGGTCCTTCAGCAGGGCATGATTGCTGCCCCATTCACCTTCGATATAATCTATCTCCATCCCGGCATACAACTGGATGATGCCTTCATACTTCTTTTTTAAACGGGAAATAACCCTGAAATAATCACCGATCCTTGTTTCAGGCATGTTCCATCTGGTGACAAAAGGAACCGGGGCATGAGAGGAAAAGCCATAGGCAGGAAACTTTTTTTCGACAGCCACACGGATAAACTCTTCCATGGCTGCCTTGCCGTCACAAAAATCCGAATGGGAATGATAGTTAACCCAGGCCATAACGAAAATAAAATTGAAGCCAAAGTTACCGGTTTTTATTTTACGGGCAACAGCGGGCGGGTATCAGTTACCCCAGGTCAGAAGGCACTTCGGATCCGGCTGTTTGATGCCGGAGATAAGATGGAAACAATGAAAATCGGGGTAATCCTTTTATGAGGACGCAAATATTTTTTAACTTTCGGTTATAAACACTCCATTAATAAACTCTTAATATAATATGAACCCTCCATGTTTTGAAAACACAAACAAGCATGAAAATAATTTTTAAACATGGAGGTTCCATGTGACCTTAAAAATTTAAATTATTTACACATGAAAACAAACAAAGGATTAAACAGACGGGATTTTATCGGTTTGTCTGCACTGGGACTGACGGGACTGACGATCCTGCCAAGCTTTGTCATGAATGGCAGGCGCGTTGCGCCAAGTGACAGGGTGGTTCTGGGATACATCGGGGCAGGGCGCCAGGCTTTGTCAGATATGAGAGGCTTTGCAGGTGTCACCGGCCTGCAGATCGTGGCCGTTGCCGATGTTGATACAATCAAACAGGCAAGATTCAAGAAACAGGTGGAGGAATGGCAGAAGTCCAAAGGTCTGGCTCCAAGGTGCGACACCTATGAAAGGTACGAGGAGATCCTTGAGCGGAGCGACATTGATGCGGTTGAAGTGGTTACCCCCGACCATTGGCATGCCCTTCAGACAATACATGCCTGCCAGGCAGGCAAGGATGTATATGTCCAGAAACCGGCATCTTACACAATCCAGGAAGCGCTGAAGATGAAGAAAGTGGCAAATGACTGCGGCCGCGTTGTACAGACCGGAAGCCAGCAGAGATCCAGTGCCGAATTTCAGAAAGCCATTGAGCTTGTGCAGGCAGGTGCTATCGGCCATATTGAGAAGATATATGCCAAGGTGGGTGATCCTCCCAAACCGCTTGACCTGCCTGAGATGCCCATCCCGGGTAACCTGAACTGGAACCTCTGGCTTGGCCCGCTGAACGATGCAAAGATCCATTATCATTCTGACCTGGCTCCCCAGATAACCCTCGATCCCGTACAGAATGAGACACTGTGGGGTGCATGGCGCTGGTATCGTGAGACAGGGAACGGATACACGGCCGACTGGGGCGCCCACATGTTTGATATTGCCCAGGCCGCCATCGGCATGGACGGATCAGGTCCCTGTGAGATCATACCCAAAGGTTACAAGGGACAGCCATATCTGACTTTCAAATACCTGAACGGCATTTTGATGACCGAACAACCTTACCTGGAAGACAACCCCAACGCACAGGGCATCAAATTTATCGGAACAAGCGGCTGGATTGAAGTTGCCCGTGGCTACATTGCCTGTTCGAACCCGAAACTGATCCCCGCTGAAATAGCGGGTACACGTCCCCAACCCAGGACGGCTTCGACCCAGCAGACTCAGCAAAACTTACAGGCACAGCAGGCACAACAACGCACGGCACAGACGCAAACGGCACAGCAAGCCGACAGGCCTGCACCTCAGCAGGCCCAACTGCAGTTCGAAATCAGCTCACCCCACATGCAGAACTTTATCGATTGCGTGCGTTCGAGGAAAAAACCAATTGCCTCGATCGAAGTCGGGTGCAGCACAGCCATTCTTTGCTGTCTGGGAAATATCGCCACAGAACTTGGAAGGCCTGTCAAATGGAATCCGGCAACACTGAGTTTCGGTGATGACAAGGAAGCCGAAAACCACAGGCTGAATGAATATGTCTACAGAGGGCCTTATAAGCTTTGAACCATTTCAGAACATATTGAAAACATTTAAATGATAACACCCCGGCGGAAAACCTGCCGGGGTGTTATATCAGGGTGGAAGACCGGACTCGAACCGGCGACCTCCAGAGCCACAATCTGGCGCTCTAACCGACTGAGCTACGACCACCATGTTAACCCGTCATACCTGGCCCTAAGACCGGTCTGTACATACCGGAAAAAGGCTTAATATGTCAGGAGCGCAAAAATAACTATCTTTTAAATAAATCAGAAGCAATACGGCGATTTATTTATTAAGGCACATGCAGACCACTTAAAAGAAGGACATGAAGAATTATGAGATGTGGAAAAAAGACCCTATTTTTGATCGGAACACAAGAGCGACCAGTTTAATACTTTATTAACCATTAGATTATGCATCTCACTGAGGTAAATAACACGAAGCTGCAGGAAGAATTCCTTTCTGTTCCTAAAATTCTTTATAAAAATGATCCTAACTGGGTCTGCCCTCTGGACATGGAAATAAAGAATATTTTCAATCCGAAGAAGAATGCATGTTTCAGAAATGGCGAAGCCATACGCTGGATACTCAGAGATGACCAGGGTAAACTTACCGGACGCATTGCGGCCTTTTATGACAGAAGGAAAGCTGTTCAGAATCCGCAGCCGACCGGAGGGATAGGTTTTTTCGAATGCATCAACGACCAGTCGTCTGCAAACTGCCTGTTCGACGCCGCCAAAACATGGCTGACAGATCACGGTATGGAAGCCATGGACGGGCCGGTCAACTTCGGGGAAAATTTCGTGTTCTGGGGACTTCTGACGGAAGGTTACATGCAGCAGGGATATGGCATGCCGTACAATTTTCCCTATTATAAGGATCTGTTCGAGAACTACGGCTTTAAGACCTATTTCGAACAGTACAGCTTCCTTGATGATTTCAGCAAACCCTATCCTGAAAGGATGAGAAAATTTGGTGAATACACCTGGAGCAAGCCGGAGTTTTCTTTCAGGCACCTGGAGATGAAAAATGCTGAAAAATACTTAAGAGAACTGGCAATCATGTATAACAAGGTATGGTCCGATTTTCTCGAAAATTACACTCCACTTACCTTTGAAGACCTTAACCAGATATTTCTGGATGCCAAAAGCCTTCTGAATGAAAGAATAATATGGTTCGCCTATCACAACGGGGATCCCATCGGATTTTTAATCGTGTTCCCGGACATAAACCAGATCCTGAAGAAGCTTAAAAACGGAAAACTCAACCTCATAAACCTCTTCAGGCTTTTTTACTACAAAAAAAGGGCGGTCACCAGGGGCAGGCTATTGTTATCAGGAATCGTCCCTGAATTTCAGCGTACCGGTGTCGTTGGCGGTCTGTATCTTAAACTTACCGATGCCATGAAGGCAGAAGGAATGAAAGAGCTGGAGCTGTCCTGGGTAGGTGACTATAACCAGACCGTCAACCGAATGTACGGCCAGTTCGGGGCAATTAAACAAAAGACGCACATCACATACCGCTACCTTTTTGACAGGAATGCTGAGTTTGTAAGATTCAGCAACTTAAGTCATAAATTTTCAAAGGACAGGAAATAGGATTGGATATATTTTGTTGTTTTCAAGCTTATCCATATCTTTGCAACCCGTTTAAAATTATTTGAACCTCTAAAAAGGCAATGCCGTCATGTTTAACAAACAGACAAGCATGATTATAATTTTCAAACATGCAGGTTTCATGCAACCTTTTAAACCAAAATTATGTGCACATGAACCACCCATGTCAAATGCCTGGCATAACTAAGCGAAGCGATCTCACGAGCGAAGCGAGTAACCAGTATTGTTTATCTGGGTGCTTCATATGTTGTGTAATCAGCTAATAATTAATAATATAATAATAAAATAATCACATGAAGAAAGGAATACATCCTGAAAATTACCGGCTCGTGGCATTTAAGGACATGTCAAATGGATACACCTTTGTTACAAAATCCACCGCCCCTTCAAAGGAAACCATTGTGCTGGAAGACGGCAAGGAATATCCGCTCGTGAAACTTGAAATTTCAAATACCTCACATCCCTTTTATACCGGTAAGATGAAGCTCGTGGATACTGCAGGACGTGTCGATAAGTTCAACACAAGGTATAAAAAACACTTTGATAAGAAAAAGACAAAAGAATAAATATAACTGTACCTTGACGGGCTCCGTTTTATCAGGTTGGTGAACGGAGCTTTTTTTTAACTTGCCGGCGAAGGAAACATAACCTGAATGCAACGCCGGTTACAGAGAACAGCTCAGTAAATGTGGCATAACAATTGACAGTAAAACAATCGGACCTTAACCGGAAAGCTTTCTGACTTTTTGTCCTTTTATTTGTTATTATCTCCGGAGGTTTATGGATTTATGACAAAAACACGGTCTACTCAGATAAGAGAATTGTTCCTGTCCTCATCGGTAAATGAGGATACAGACTTTATCCCCCTGATTTCAGAGGAAGATGAGGAGAGTATCAACCTGATGCAGGTACCGGAATTCGTTCCGCTGCTTCCTCTTCGCAATACAGTGCTTTTCCCTGGTGTGATCATACCCATCACGGTCGGCAGGAACAAGTCAATGAAGCTGGTAAGGGATTACTATCAGAAATCCAAGATTATCGGCACAGTGGCCCAGAAGGATCCCGGCCTTGACGATCCTGCTGCAGATGATCTTTACAAGGTGGGAACCTTTGCACAACTGCTGAGGATACTTGAAATGCCTGACGGAACCACCTCTGTGATCATTCAGGGGAAAAGAAGATTTGTCGTTGAGGAAATCACCTCATCTGATCCATACTTTACGGCCAGGGTAAATGCACTTAACGACATCAAGCCTAAAAAAAAGGATCCGGAGTTTGAAGCCATTATAGGTTCACTGAAAGACCTTTCACTGAAAATAATTAAGCTCTCCAGCAATATCCCCCCTGAGACTTCATTTGCGGTCAAGAACATTGAAAGCTCTTCTTTCCTTGTCAATTTCATCAGCTCAAACAGCGACATTAAACTGTCTGAAAAACAACATCTGCTTGAAATCAACAATCTCAAGAAGAGATCGACCCTGCTCCTGCAGTATTTGTCCCGTGAAGTGCAAATGCTTGAATTGAAGCATGATATACAAGCAAAGGTAAAGATTGACCTCGACCAGCAACAACGTGAGTATTTCCTTCATCAGCAGATCAAAACCATTCAGGACGAACTGGGTGGAAACCCTATCGAACAGGAAATCGAAGAACTCCTGGCAAAGGGTAAAAAAAAGAAATGGGGTAAAGAAGTCGGTACTGCCTTTACAAGGGAAGTTGAAAAACTCAACCGTCTTAATCCTGCATCAGGCGAGTATTCGGTACAGCTTAACTATCTGCAGACCTTGCTCGAGCTTCCGTGGAATGAGTACACAAAGGACAATTTTGACCTGAAAAGGGCTCAGGCTATACTGGATAAGGATCATTACGGTCTGGAAAAAGTGAAGGAAAGAATAATCGAACACCTGGCCGTACTGAAGTTGAAAGGAGATATGAAATCGCCCATCATTTGCCTGTACGGACCTCCAGGGGTGGGCAAGACCTCTCTCGGCAAATCGGTGGCAAAGGCGCTGGGGAGGAAATACATACGGATGTCGCTTGGAGGCCTGCACGATGAAGCCGAGATCAGGGGACACAGGAAGACCTACATAGGAGCCATGCCTGGCAGAATCATGCAATGCCTGAAAAAGGTTAAATCAGCCAATCCGGTTTTTGTGCTGGATGAGGTTGACAAAGTTGGGCACGATTTTCATGGAGACCCTGCATCGGCCTTGCTGGAGGTACTTGATCCGGAGCAGAACAATGCTTTTCATGACAACTTTATCGAGATGGAGTTTGACCTGTCACGGGTTTTGTTCATTGCCACTGCCAATACAACCAGTACCATCAGTCCCGCCCTCCTTGACAGGATGGAGCTCATTAATGTCAGCGGTTACATTCTGGAAGAAAAAATTGAGATCGCACTGAACCATCTTGTGCCCAAAGAATTAATAAATCATGGCCTGTCGCGTAAAGCCATCAGATTTTCCAAACCGGTGATTGAATATATTGTCGAAAACTATACGCGTGAATCAGGCGTCAGAGAACTGGACAAGAATCTTGCCAAAATTATCAGGGTCATCGCAAAGAAAGTGGCCATGGATGAACCGGTTGAACGAAAACTCACCATCAAGGTCGTGGAGGAAATACTGGGTGCACCGAAATATTTGAAAGACAGGTATCAGGGTAACGAAATTGCGGGGGTGGTGACGGGACTTGCATGGACGGCCACGGGAGGTGAAATCCTGTTTATTGAGACAAGCCTTAGCAAGGGAAAGGGAAATCTTACCCTGACGGGAAACCTGGGGGAGGTCATGAAGGAATCCGCCATCATCGCTCTTGAATATATTAAATCTCACAGCGAAGTGCTGGGTCTGAACCCGGAAATTTTTGAGAACTGGAATGTGCACATCCATGTTCCTGAAGGTGCCATACCAAAAGACGGACCATCAGCGGGCATAACCATGGCCACATCGATTGCGTCAGCCCTGACCCAGAGAAAGGTAAGGAAACAGCTGGCCATGACAGGCGAGATCACTTTGCGCGGAAAAGTGCTGCCGGTGGGGGGTATTAAGGAAAAGATTCTGGCTGCCAGGCGGGCTGATCTGACCGAGATCATCCTGTCAGAGGAAAACCGGAAAGACATCGCCGAGATTAATGAGATATATCTTAAAGGATTGCAGTTCAGATATGTTGACAATATTATGCAGGTTTTTGAAATGGCGTTGCTCGACGAAAAAGTTGAAAAACCACTCAAAGTTGCATAATACCGCCTGGATAAGACAATTCGCCGATATCAGATTGAAAAACGACGCCTCATTTGCTTTCTTTACACCCAAAATTAAAACCTTATGAAAATGGCACCTGGATTATTTTGGGGAATACTGCTGATCCTTTTGGGATTGGCGATTATCTTAAGGGTCTTGTTTGACATCCATATTTTTGGCGTGTTCTTTGCCCTGTTCATCATCTTCATCGGCATCAGCATGCTGGTTGGCAGGAACTGGATGTTCCGTCCGCATCAGACTACAGGAAACGATGTGATTTTCGATGACCGTACATTCAGTGAAACTCCGCACGACGGAACTGAATATAATGTCATCTTCGGCAAGTCAACCTATGATTTCAGGAATGCCGTACCAGCCAATGACAACCCTCTGCGGATAAAAATCAACACGATCTTCGGCAGCACAACTGTCAGAATAAGCAAAGATAAGGCCGTACGGATAAAGTCTGATGCGGTGTTTGGATCTTCTGTCATGCCCGACGGCAACACGGTGGCTTTCGGCTCCATTGGCTATGCCACTGATTCGGTGTCGGTCGGTAATAACTACCTGTTTATTGAGGCTCCCGTCATTTTCGGATCTTTGCGATTTGTGGAAGAATAAAATTAGGGTCTGTTGCTATAAAATATCCTTCGTTATTTCTAAGTTTACATGCGGCTATTGACAACCTGTAAACTTTTATGCGATGAACAATCCTGCACCACGAATTGCACTTTATCCGGGCTCCTTTGACCCGTTTACGGTGGGTCATGAATCGGTAGTCAACAGGGGACTGCAGATCTTTGACAAGATCATAATCGGTATAGGCTATAACACAAACAAGACAGACTATTTCCCTGTCGAGAAACGGATCAGATGGATAAGGAGGGTGTTTGATGACCTGGCTGACAGGGTGGAAGTGACCAGTTTTAAAGGCCTGACGACTGATTTTTGCCGGCTTAACAAGATCCCTTTTATATTGAGGGGATTGAGAACAGCGGCAGATTTTGAATACGAACGCGCCATTGCCCAAACCAACAAAGCTATGTTCCCTGACATCGAAACCGTATTTATTCTGACCCTCCCCCAGCATACCTTCATAAACTCTTCCGTGATCAGGGAAATTATTAAGCAGGGCGGTGATGCCAGCCGTTTTCTGCCTGAAAAATATAAGATTGACTGAATCTCCTCCTGCTGCTGTCAAAATGCATTCTTATGATCAGGACTGTTTATATTTTCCTTGGTATGGTTGTTGCCTTCTGGCATACTTCCCATGCTGAATCCCTGACTTCTCGCGTAAGCGGAAATGCACCCGGATACAGTGGCACTGAACTCGTTTTCATGAGATATTCCAATATGATCACCATGAACGAGGAAGTTATGGCGCGTGAGAGAGTTGATGAAAACGGGCACTTTGACCTTGAACTGCCGCTATGGGGAACTGAATATGTTTTCCTTCACCTTGGCATTTACCAAGCCTACTTTTTTGCTGAACCCGGAATGTCATATGAACTGGTCCTGCCGGAACCTGTTGCAAAAACGGCCAGGGAAATGCTGAATCCCTACTTTGAGCCCGTAGGTCAGCACCTGGGATTGGGCAATTTCAACAAGGATGAACTTAACGTCAGGATCATGAGGTTCGATGATGCATACAATCCGTTATACAACAAACATGTCACCGACATATATGTCAGGCCTGATATCAGTCTGCTTGAGAAAGACATTCAACAGCTGGAATCGCCCTACCCGCCGGACGACGGGAGCTTTTTCGGAAATTACCGCAAGTACCGTTACGGACTATTGAAATTGCTTGCCAGCCAGGAACGTGTGCAAAGCCTCTCAGATGAATATTTTGACGGAATGCCGGTGTTATATGATAATCCCGCCTACGCGGAACTTTTTAATAAGGTCTATGATAAATACTTCATCTTTTTCGGAAGGACTGAACAAGGGAAAAAAATATACAATGACATAAACCTGCATGGAAGTTATGATTCGTTACTTAATACCTTTTCACGGAACCTCAATTTCAGCAATGACACCCTGGCTGAAATTGTTATCCTGAAGCAACTGCATGATGAGTATTACGGTGACCAGTTTTCAAGAAAGGGACTGCTGAATGTCCTGGACAGCCTGATCAAACGCACAACCATTGTTGAACACCGGCGGATCGGACAGGAAATAAGAAATAAAATCACGCGGCTGCAGACGGGATTCGAACCTCCGCCCTTTGAGCTTGAAGATACAGAGGGCAACGTGGTCAGGCTGTCGGATTTCCTGGGCAAATACCTGTACCTTAATTTCTGCACCTGTCAGAGCTATACCTGCCTGAATGAATTCAATATGTTGTCTCAGCTGCATAAGCGAGGGGTAAACAACCTGGTCATCCTTACCGTTACCATTGATCCGAATGATGAAGATCTGAAACAATTCAGAGCCAGGAATCACTATGACTGGGTGTTTCTTCTGTATGACAGGCAACCTGAAATTCTCAGGGAATATGATATAAGGGCGTTTCCTACCTATTTTCTGATAGGGCCGGATGGCAGGCTGATTGATTCACCGGCTCCTTCGCCGGCCGAGAATATCGAGAACCGGTTGTTTGAGGTCATGCGTTCCAGAGGCGACCTATAGGTCAAGAAGCCGGGAGTACCTGAGTATGTCGAGCACAGTCAGGTAAGTGTTGCCGGTAATTTCAATAAGGTTCCCGGCATCAAACCAGATGATTTCAGTTATATCCTCGTTCTGCTGCGGAACAGGCGTTGCGTTTCCCCTGTATAACATGGAATACCAGTAGGTTTTCTTAAGAATATGCTTGTCTTCCAGATCATAGGCATGATAGGTTGACAGCAGCTGTTCATTGATCTCAAGTCCCTTCAGTCCGCATTCCTCTTCCACCTCCCTGAGTGCTGCATGTTCCGGAGCCTCGTCTGTATTGAGCTTGCCTTTGGGAAGATCCCATCTGCCCCTTCTCTTGATGATGAGCACCTGTCCTTTGTCATTGCGTACGAGTCCCCCCGCAGCATGAATATTATAAAAACACGATTTGAATACGGTCCGGAGCTGTTCGATATCATGATGAAAAATAAACAGCGAATTGATCCTTTTCAGTTTGCGGTAAAAATCAATGAGCTCCAGAAGGTCTTCTTTATCGCGAAACTTATAAAACAGACCGTACTTAAGCTGGAAATGTTTTATAAAATCGTCTGTTAAAAGTACTACTCTGTCGTTAAAAAAAACTTTATACATTTACAGCATGAAAAATTACAATCAAATTATTGCACACCAGTTAATTCAATGCAAGGCCATCACACTGAATCCTGACAATCCCTATACCTGGGCCTCCGGATGGAAATCTCCGATTTACTGTGACAACCGGAAAACCTTATCGTACCCTACAATACGAAACGCAATCAAATTTAGTTTCGTGGAAATCATAAAAGAAAAGTTTTTTT
>JAXDCR010000079.1:0-3487 GCA_034677845.1 Bacteroidales bacterium
CAATTACAAAACCATGCGCTTTGACGGGGAGCTGGTCTCAGCCGGAATATTCCCCACCCTGTATGAATCTCTCAGGCTTCACCTGGATAATTCACTGGGATTCATAAATCATCAGACACCGGATACAGGATTGCCCGCATACGGCGGGAAAGCCCTTTTCACCGATGAACTGAACCTGAGCACAAACGGACTCACAGGCAGAGGGACCCTGCAATACCTTGGATCCACCATTTTATCGGATGAGATTGTGTTTTACCCTGACTCCGTCAGGGCTGTGGCTGATGAGTTCACCCTGCAGGCCAGCACGGAAGGTCCGGAATTTCCCGATTTGCAGTCCGCGTCAGACACAATCAGGTGGCTGCCATACCAGGATGAGTTGCTGGCTCTGCAGGCCGGCCGCGGCTTCAACCTTTTCGACAGCGCCGCCGTCCTGAAGGGAGGTGTCATTCTGAAACCGGGGGGACTGAGCGGATGGGGAGACATCAGACTTGAAGGTGCCGAACTGGTGTCACGATTATTTGCATTCACCTCGCATGAGATCCTGGCCGATACCGCTGAATTTCTTCTCAGATCGTTGCACAGCAACGGATATACGGTGCTGACGGATAATATGAAGGCTCAGGTGGACTTCACCAGCCATAACGGAGTATTCCGGTCCAATGATGATTACACTCTGGTAACCTTTCCGGAAAATCAGTATGTAAGCTACCTGGACCTGTTTGTCTGGGACATGGAAGGCAAGGAACTTGTCATGGGGTCCGCTAAAGGTGAGCTTTCCTCCGGCACGGATGATGAGGAAAGTTTTTCAGGGGCAAGATACATCTGCCTTGACCCGTCACAGGATTCGCTGAGCTTTATCTCGCCTGCAGCCTATTATGATTATGACAGTAACCTGATCCGCGCCAACCAGGTGCAGTTCATTGACATAGCTGATGCCCGCATCTATCCTGACAGACAGGAACTGATTGTGCAGCCGGATGCCCGCCTGCGCACACTGAGCAAGGCAAGGATCATGCTCAACAGGAGCAGCCGCTACCACAGCCTCTTCAACGCAACCATACAGATCGAAGGCAGAGACAGGTACAAAGGTTCAGCGGATTATAACTATATCGACGAACTGAACGGGTCACAGGTAATCCATGTCAGCTCACTCGGAACCAACGCGGAAAAACAAAGTACAGGCACCGGAAGCATCAGTGAACTTGATCATTTTACCCTGAGTCCCTATTACCGTTACCAGGGTAAATTCTATCTGGAGGCAGATAAACGGTTCCTCACTTTTGACGGCAGCTTCCTGATCGAACAGGAATGTGAAAAGCTGACTCCAAGGTGGACCAGGTTCAGGGCTGAAATCGATCCCCAGCAGGTGTTCATACCGCTGGAAGATCCTCCCGATGATATTGACGGGCAGCAGGTTTATAAGGGACTATACATGTACTATGATTCTGTCCATATATACCCGGCTTTCCTGTCTGCCAGGAAATTCCACAGCGACAGGGCTTTGGCCACGGCATCCGGTTATCTTTACTATGAAAAGGCCACCCAGCAGTATCTTATCGGGTCTCGCGACAAGATTTTGAATTCCCGAAATCCCGGGAACCTGATAAGACTTAACCGCGAAACCTGCGAGCTGTATGGTGAAGGTATGATCGACATGGGCGAGGACCTGGGACAGGTAATTCTGGTAACCCCAGGCAGCATATCGCATAATATGAACGATAATTCAACCGAAACCGACGTGATCATGGGAATTGACTTTTATATACCGGATAACATCATCAACATCATGGCCCAGGAAATGGACAGCTTTCCCAACCTGCCGGCTTCCAATATCAATAATGAGACCTATACAAAAGGTATGACCGAGTTGATCGGAAAACAGGCGTTCGATGCCCTGAAGGCCGAGCTAAGCCTGTTTGGTTCAACAAGGCAGGTTCCGGAGGCACTAAGGCACACGCTCTTCCTCAGCGAGCTGAAACTCAGGTGGAACAACGAAACAAATTCATGGATCTCAGTGGGCAAAATCGGTATCGGCAGCATCAACGGCACCCAGATCAATAAAAGGGTCAACGGCCTGCTTGAACTGCAGATAAAAAGGAGCGGGGATATAGCCGACCTGTATCTGGAAGTGGACCGGCGCACCTATTACTATTTCGGCTATACACGCGGAGTCATGCAGGTGTATACTTCCAACGCAGCCATGATGGACAAAATGAAAAGCCTCAAGGCAAAGGAAAGAAAAACGAGAATCAACAGGGGTGAATCATATATATATATGGTCTCAACAGATGCCAAGAAAAATGCATTCTACAGGAGATACCAGGAGGTCACGGCATCAGACGGCACAACTCGGGAACAATGACATCAGCCTGGCAGAATAATGACTGATAATTATAAACGATAACTATTGCTTATCTATGGTAAAAAACACAACTTTGTGCGCTTTTGTTTTTAGGACTCTGACCAGGTTAAGATTTCTACATCTATGACCTCCAATGAGCGTGCACAGGGAATACGGTTCAGTCCCGCCGGTGTCCTGATTACCCTCGGAATTGTATTCGGAGATATCGGAACCTCACCCCTTTACGTGATGAAGGCTATCATCGGCGAGGATTTCCCGATTGAAACCGAATTTATACTTGGCGTGCTTTCCTGCGTAATATGGACGCTCACCATGCAGACCACGGTCAAGTACGTGCTCATCACCCTGAGAGCCGACAACAAGGGTGAAGGAGGCATTTTCTCCCTGTTTGCCCTGCTGAGAAAAAGCAAACGCTGGGTATACATCCTGGCCATAATGGGCGGTAGCACACTGCTTGCCGATGGAATCATCACACCCGCCATAACAGTGGTTTCGTCCATTGAGGGACTGGATATGATCAACCCTGACATTCAGGTGGTGCCCATTGTGCTGATCATCCTGACAATTCTTTTCACCGTGCAGCAGTTTGGCACGGAATACATCGGCAAATCCTTCGGACCCATTATGTTGCTGTGGTTCCTCATGCTCGGAACACTTGGCATAATGGAGATTCACGAGCAGTATGCGGTGTTGAAGGCGTTCAACCCTTTGTATGCGCTCCGCATGTTCTGGAAATATCCCGGCAGCCTGCTCGTGCTGGGGGCTGTTTTTCTCTGTACCACCGGTGCCGAGGCGCTGTATGCCGACCTGGGACATTGCGGCATCAGGAACATTCGCACTTCCTGGGTATTTGTAAAGACAATGCTGATTCTGAACTACCTTGGCCAGGGGGCCTGGATCCTCAGTCATGGAAGTGCCATCCGTGACAACACCAACCCATTCTATGCCATCATGTCGCCTTCCTTCCTGCCCATCGGAATTGCCATGGCCACCGCAGCCGCCATCATTGCCAGTCAGGCAATGATCAGCGGGTCATACACCCTTGTCAGTGAAGCCATTTCACTTAATTTCTGGCCCAAAATCAAGATAAAGTATCCCACCCTGCAGAAAGGGCAGATGTACATT
>JAXDCR010000080.1:0-4482 GCA_034677845.1 Bacteroidales bacterium
CTGGAGAAGTTTTTTTGATAAAAAATATTTATCGAAACCAAAAAAAATGATAAAAAAGTTTATTTTTGAAATATCCTATACGTTACAGAAACTGCAAAGTACGGCTGTAAGATCCCCAAGGGAAAATGATGTCAGATATTTAAAGGATCCTTACAAAGCGGAATATCTTGAAAATGTGAAGAGATTTTTCTTTTACAGGTCACGGAAACAATTGCATCTGGGCTTTTTATACTGCTACTACCTGCCTGTTCGTATGGAACAATGGAATATCTCAGGTCAGCATGCAGGGGTTGTATACCGTTATCCATTGCTGGATAAGGATATAATAGAATATGTGCTTTAGAGTCCTTCAAAATTGATGCATTGCGGAAAATACTCTCGTTCGATCGTAAGAGAGATCAGCAAAGATTTATTGCCTGAATGTGTCAGATGGAGAACCACCGGCTCAGATCCGGTCTGTGAGAAATGGGCTAATGAGGTTGCAAGCGAATGTTTTGACAACCTTAAGAATGAAATGGAGGATTTTAGGTCAAATCCGGCATTATGTTTTATTGATTTCGGGTTACTTGAAAAAGATATGACGAACATGAATAAGGATGAAGCCGGTGCCAGGTACATTCCCGGTTTGCTGACCCGCATTAAATATCTTCATGAGCTTACTAAATGGTATAGAAACTGACTATTAAATGCAAATAAACAATACGGGAAAGTCTGGAATTACATACCGGCGAAAAAGCAATTCTTTGTCCGGCCGGTTGAATGAAGAACTTGTGATCATGGACGTTGACAAGGGCAAGTATTTTTCATTGAATCCGGTTGCCTCAAGGATATGGGATTTACTTGAAAAACCCCTTTCTTTGAATGATTTATGCAACAAATTAATGGAAGAATATGATGTCGATTTCAGCACATGTCAGAAAGAGGTCCGGGAACTGATTGAAGAGTTGACGAAACTTGACCTTGTCCTTGTCTCAGAAATACTGTAAAACATCCGGGAATCATTAAAGAATATCTCATTGACAAATCAAAATATCACTTGTCTGAAATTGCTGTACTTCAATAATTGTAAATATTGTCGAAACATTTTCTTCATAAGCGTAAATTAAGTTCCGCTGAGATCTCCCTCATTCCTGAAACTTTTTTTCATTTGCTGATGGCCAGACTGAAGGTCACTTTTCTTCCGTCAAAAACCTACATCCCCGAAGGAGTCAAAAACACAAGTGCGGTTATCCGTAATGAACCTTCTCAGGATTGTAAAACCATCGCAGCTGTGATCAACGGGCTGGCATCACGCACGCCGTGGAGGTCAACCTGCCTGGTCAAGGTGATTGCGGCACACAGCATGCTCGCAAGACGTGACATACCCCATTCGCTTCATTTCGGGGTGCATAAGAATGCCTCTGAAAAATTCATTGCCCACGCCTGGCTGTCGGTGGGAGACAAGGTGATCATCGGGGGCGAAAACCTGGACAACTACGTTGAGATCCGCTGAATTCATTATCAGGACTTTCAGATTGCTGGCTGACCATCAGCCGTGGAAACTGCTGCTGATCTTCCTGCTGACGCTGCTGCTGGGGGTCAACTCGGGCTTTTCGATCATGCTGCTGATACCCCTGCTGCAGTTGCTGAACGTGGGCGGCGGGGAACCGGCGGAAGGGGTGGCGCTCTTTTTCCGGAACCTGGCCGGAAAGACCGGGATCAACCTGAGCATCGAGACGGTGCTAATCACCTATGTGGTCATTCTGACCATCAACGCTTTCCTTCAGCACTGGAAATCCGTACTTGACGCGGGTTACCAGCAGAGCTTCATCTACCGGCTGAGACGCAGGCTGTTCAGAAAGATCATACTGGCAGACTGGCCGCTGCTGAACAACAAAAGCAAAACCAACCACCTGCAGGTGCTTTCAAAGGAAGTCTCCAAACTGGCAAGCTATTATTACTTTTACCTGCGGCTGATCACAACCCTCATTATGGCTGCCGCCTACATCGCCTACGCCATGCTGGTGTCGGCAACTTTCACCCTGATCATCCTGGCGCTGGGAATGGCACTTTTTATTTCGCTCAGAAAGTTCCTTTTCAAAGCATTTGACCTTGGAAGAGGTTACGTTGACTCCTACAGCCAGCTGCTCAAATACATTGACGATTTCTGGCAGACGGTCAAGATCGCCAAGGTGCACAGCTCGGAAGCCTTTTACTACCGCAAGTTCGACGAGGCCAGCACATCGCTGGTGGACCTTGAATACCGGATGCAGCGCAACCACAGCCTGCCGCAGCTGATATACCGCGTGGCCGGAATACTGACGCTTGTGTTCATCGTTTATGTGGGGTATAAGACGGGACAGGTGCAACTGGCTTCCTTCTTCATCCTGATACTGCTGTTCTCCCGGATATTCCCTCAGTTTGTCGCCATCAACACCGACCTGAACATGATCCTGTCAAACGTGGCATCGGTGCAACTGGTGATGCAGCTCGACGGGGAATTTCCCGACGCGGCCTTCCATGAGCCCGCACGGGTGAACCCGCTGCCGCTGGAAAACGAGGTCAGGCTCGACAAGGTGTGCTTTTCCTATCCCGGCGGGGAAAGGCTGTTTGAGAACTTTTCGGCCGTGATACCCGCAAGGAAAATGACGGGTGTCCTGGGTGAATCGGGCATCGGAAAGACCACCCTGATCGACCTGATTGCCGGCCTGCAGAAGCCTGATTCGGGCCTGATCTATGTCGACGGCAACGAGCTGGACGATGAATCGCTGCCCCTGTGGAAAAGCGGCATCGGCTACCTGCCCCAGGATCCGTTCTTCGTCGACGGCACCATGCGGGAAAACCTGGTGTGGGACAGCAGCAACGGCATCTCCGACAACATGATCCTTGAGACCCTGGAACGGGTCAATGCCCTGCACCTGGCAAGCAGGTATGAAAGGGGACTCGACCACCACATCGTCAATTACCCCTTCTGCTTTTCCGGGGGGGAATGCCAGCGGCTGGCGCTGGCACGGGTGCTGCTGCGCAATCCCCGGCTGCTGCTGCTGGACGAGGCTACCTCGTCGCTGGACGGCGACAACGAGACAGCCATCATGGAAGTGCTGTCACGGCTGAAGGAAAAGGTCACCATTGTCTTCGTCACCCACCGGGTGAATATGACACAATTTTTTGACCACATAATAAAACTTTGACGCGTTATTTTGAAAAAAAATTGTATATTTCGGAATATCATACGACCTGACCTGACCATACCCTAAACCCGATGCTCCTGTCAATGCATATCGCCGCCGAGAAACGGCTCTCAGACCTGAGAGACTTCCTTAAACGCTTTTCGATTCCCCGCTGGATGGTTTTTTCCGGTGACGTGGCATCTGTGTTCATCACTTTTCTTTTTGCCTACATGCTGCGCTATAACCTCATGATGTCGGGTTTTTCCATGCTGCTGGCACTGAAACAGTCGGTGATCGTGATGGCGGTGTACGTTTTTTTCATGCTCCTGCTCAAACCGTATTCCGGCATCATCCGCTTTACGACGGTGAAGGATATCTCCACCGTCTTTCTGACCAGCATACTTTCTCTGACCATTCTGAGCCTGATCACTTTCTTTGAAAGAATATACGGCTGGAACGCCGTGTTCAACATTCCCCTGTCCATAGTGCTGATCCACTTTGTGTGCATTTCGGCTTTGATGCTTCTGGAAAGGATCAGCATCAAGCTGTTCTACGAAGTGATCTCCAGACCCCGGTTGCGCAGGAAACGGGTGCTGATATTCGGGGCGGGATCTCTCGGCATCATCGTCAACAAGGTGGTGCAGAACGACACGCAAAGCGGACTGGAGATCGCCGGATTCCTCGACGACAGCCGGAAACGGCAGAACAAAACTCTCGACGGGGTGAGGATATACAGCCCCAAATCACTGAACGCTTCCTTTGTCACGAAAAATAACATCAGCAGCCTGATCCTGGCGGTGAGGGACATCCCGCCCCTGCGCAAGAAGGAGGTCATAAAGGCGGCGATGGAAGCGGGACTTGAGGTGCTGGACACGCCGGCACCGGAAAACTGGATAAACGGCCAGCTGCAGCTGAGGCAACTGAAACCTGTGAGGATCGAGGACCTGCTTGGCAGGGAAACCATCAGGCTTGACCTGGATATGATCGCGCGTGGTCTCATGGGAAAGACCATATTAGTGACTGGTGCGGCAGGGTCCATCGGATCGGAGATGGTGCGGCAGCTGGCCCGTTTTCCGGTGAAGAGCCTGATCCTCACGGATCAGGCCGAAACCCCCTTGTTCCAGCTGGAGACCGAGCTCAGGGATAAATACCCGGGATTGCCCTGCCAGCTCCGCATCGCCGACGTGAGCCGCATGGAAAAGATGGATTGAGATGGTCTAATGTGACTGAACAGATTATTGATTAAAGATAATTGTATATGTTGAAAAGAGGGGATTCGGGGGAGACTCATAACTTTCATTTTTTGTTCAATAATCATGCTGCCTTTGTGTAA
>JAXDCR010000081.1:0-3316 GCA_034677845.1 Bacteroidales bacterium
CTGAATTCATCGATGCTCTTCCGGTCGAGCTCACTGTTAAGCAATTTCTGCATGAGGTGTCATTAAGCCGGTTTTTTATGTGTGTCATCACAAAATGGCATCCGGGAGGATTTACCGCAGCGACAGAGATGTAACTCCTGCTCTTTTTGAATGACTTCCCCGTCCGACTGTCTGAATTTGAAAAGTCCCCTTACTATAACTGGTCCGTTTCTCACAATCCGGACTTCCGGTATATTGTCATAATCTTTTTTCACCATAGTTGTTGTCATTTTCCCGTAAATCCCGTTTTCCTGTGCATGCCGTCACAGAAGGGCATGTCATTTGAACCGCCGCACCGGCAAAGAGAGACAATTTTATGAGGGGGCAACTCAGTCCCATCTGTGCCGATTATCCTGAAACTGCCTTCCAGCACAAGGGGACCATCTTTCATCACGCGCAGCTCAGGCAGGTTTTCAGCCGGTACGCCGGGTTTTGAAGTTACCGCTTCGGCTTCTATTTCAGCATTGTATTTGAACGTCAGGGCACCGGTGGGACAAAGCCTGACCACCCGTATAATTTCGGAGGTGGGGGCGCCCTCCATATTGATCCATGGCCTTTTTCGCGGGTTGAAAACCTCAATCAGTTCAGTGTAGCATGTGGTTACATGCGTACATTTCTTCGGCTGCCAAAAAACGGTGATCTCCCCATTTGTGTATTTTTTATTACCCTGATACATAAAAAGCAGATTAAAGGTTTGAACAAGGTCAACATCCGCAACAACAGGCAAACAAAGATAAAGCTTTTTGATTTACCTGCATAAAGCCTATTTTTCCTAATTTTGTGCAGTGATCATACACAACAACACGTGTCGGCCATGTAACACGGCAGCATTTTTATGGCAGAAAGGCCAACATATGGGTTTAAACCACGTTTATAAAGGTGAAGTGGACAAAGAGCAAAAAACCGACTATTTGCACCGGCGATGCCTGATGTGTCTTATTCTGATGCTCAGCTTTTCCATGACCCGGGCACAGGATACCGTCCGGATGCAATACGGTGGTTATCCTGTTTTTGCACGCATTGAGAACGGCGATACAATCATTATTTCAAACCTGGAAGAAGCTACAATAAAACCAAGGGACCAGTTTGAATCCAAACGTGATTTGCGGCAATACAACCGGCTGATTTACAATGTTAAGAAGGTTTATCCATATGCCAAACTGGCCGGAGAATTATACAGGGAGATCGAAAATACATTGTATTCACTTGACACTGAAAAAGAACGAAAAGATTACCTCAGCAAGGTCGAAAAGGAAATACTGGCCAATTACCAGGAAGACCTCAAGAAGCTCACAGTCACGCAGGGCCGGATACTGATAAAGCTCATCGACCGGGAGACCCAGCATACATCCTATGAGCTGGTGAAGGATCTGAGAGGCTCTTTTCAGGCTGTCTTCTGGCAGGCCATAGCCCGCCTTTTCGGTTCAAACCTCAAAACAAACTTTGATGCCGAAGGCGAAGACATGCTGATTGATGAAATAATGATCCTGATCGATTTTGGCATGGTATGAGGGATCGGCTGAAAAGAACCTTTACTGCCATTGACATAAACCCCGGACCGCTTATTTCTGAGCAGCTTGCCCGCATACGCGGCCGGTTGTCCGGATCGGTAATCAAATGGACAAATCCGGAAAATATGCACCTCACCCTGAATTTTCTGGGCGATACACCTGAAAGAGACATCCCTGCCCTGACAGGAGAAATGCAACAGTTGCTGTCATCGGTGATGCCTTTCACCCTCAGGCTTCACTCTATCGGGGTTTTCAGGAACCTTCGCCAGCCACGCATCATATGGGCCGGCTGCGATCCGCTTTCCACCCTCTCCCATGTGCATGACCTGATGACCGCAGCTGTCAAAAAAAGAGGACTTCGTGATGAAAACAGGATTTTCACGCCTCACCTGACCCTGGGCAGAATCAGGGAGTTCAGGGATACAGACCAGCTTGCCTCGCTCCTGACCGAATATGAGGGATTTACTTTTCTCGAACAGACCGTCGATCACCTTATCTTCTATGAAAGTCTTCTGAAAGCTGAGGGCCCGGTTTACAAGGTCCTTCAAAGGCTTGAACTGGGGCGAACCTGAGGCTTTTATATCCCCTTTCTTTTAACAATTGTCAGCACTGTGTAAATAAGGATCTTGAAATCAACATACAAAGACATATTATCTAGGTAAATCAGGTCATACTTGACACGTTCGACCATCTGTTCCACATTTTCGGCGTATCCGTACCTGACCTGACCCCATGATGTTATCCCGGGCTTCACCTTAAGGAGGTGAAGGTAGTGGGGTTCTTTCTCGACAATCAGGTCTATGAAGTATTTCCGCTCCGGCCGGGGGCCGACAAGAGACATATCACCCTTCAGCACATTGTAGAAATTGGGGATTTCGTCGATGCGAAGTTTCCTCATAAAGCGTCCAAACGGTGTGATCCTGTCATCGTTCCTTGAAGAAAGCTCAGGCCCGTTTTTTTCCGCCCCATGGTACATGGAACGAAACTTATAAATCGTAAAGGGCTTGCCGTATCTGCCAATGCGCTCATGACTGTATAAAACGGGTCCCTTTGAACTGATTTTTATCCCTGCCGCCAGAACTATGCTCAGTGGCAGGGTGACTGCCAGCGCGATGAAAGATACCGTGAAATCAAGAACATTTTTTACATTTTCCTGCCATGCAGGCATCAGCCTGTGCGAAACGAGAATCAGAGGTGTTCCCAGGATGGCGTTCATCCTTACCTTGCCGGTGAGTATGTCGTACATGCTCGGAATGGCCTTGATGACCACATTGGTATCTATCAGCATGTTGATAATGCGGTTGATCTTGTTGAATTCTGAAGATTCTATGGCAATAATGACCTCCTGCACCCTGTAATCGGCAATGATCGTCTTTATTCTTTCAAGGGTGCCAAGATGAGGCAGATGCTCAGCTAACACAGGTTGTGTGCCGTTATCCACATCGACGAAGCCTATGAACTTGTTTCCGCTTTGCCTTTTCTGGTTTTTCATATCCTGCCAGACTTCGACGGCCCTGGCATTGCTGCCGATCAGCAGGGTATTGAAACCGAGTTCACCTTTGTGAACCTTGTGGGTGGTGGCGGTTGTGATAGCCACACGGGGTATGTATGTGACCAGAAAGTGAATGGCGAAATAGGCAAGAAACCAGGTGTTCCGCGTGAAGACAGGCAGCGGCTTGGAGTCCAGCACGAGATACAGTATCACCATGCCAATGAAACAGTTGCCCAGGCTTTGCCATAATTCAGCAAGCCTCGACTTGCGGAAT
>JAXDCR010000082.1:0-2515 GCA_034677845.1 Bacteroidales bacterium
CCACCCTGTCGCGTATCTCGCCGCCCGTACCGGTTGCCGCTCCGTTGAACGGCTCGACTGTTGTCGGAAAATTATGGGTTTCAGCTTTCAGGGAAATGACGGACCGCAAGGGACGGAACAAATAATAATCAGGCCTGTCGTGAAGCGAAGTTGAAAACTGCAGGATTTCCGGACCCTCAAAGAATGCACAGTTGTCAATATAGGCAGAAACCACGCGATTGCGATGCCTGGCCGTTGTAAGCCTGATCAACTGAAACAGGCTCATTTCCATCGCATGCCCGTCGATAATAAATGTGCCGTTAAAAATTTTATGCCTGCAGTGTTCTGAGTTAACCTGAGAAAATCCGAATATCTCGCTGTCTGTCAGCTTTCTGCCAAGTCTGTGGCTGAGCTGTTCAAGATACCTGACCTCTTCTGCGCTTAGTGCCAGTCCCTCCTTATCATTATAGGCATTCAGGTCATCAATTAAATATACCGGTTCAGCCTTTCTGTCCATGTAAAATACCTGCTGGTTCAGTTCAGGATATTCCTCCTGAAGCATGGCGTCGAAGGGAACGGTATGGCGGTCCCCCTTAATGAACAGCTCAATCCGTCTGGTGCTGAGGATGCCCATGTTTTGAGTGATCTCAACTGCATTTGTGCTCCATGGGGTGATCATTTCCCTGCGGGGACCGATAAAGGGTCCGGGAATGCTTTCAGTTTGGCATAACACGGCTCCGCCGAAAAGCCAGATCAGCCTGTCAGCCCCTGCAGGATCAAGGTTCGATGCCAGGTCCACGGCATATACCTTATCTTCCTGTGATATGAAAAATACAACCATCTTGCACCTTGAGGATTAATAGGCAAAAATAACAAAATAAAGGATTCTGCTTTTTCCGCATTTTACAATCCCACAGACCCTAAATGAGAAGCCATTCTTCTTTTCTGCCTGTCAGCAGACAAGTATCTTTTCGACACGGTTTTTCCTGAGGTACTGACGGATCAGGCGGCAAGCTTCCCGGCTGTCTGCCTTGGGGATGATGCAGTCTGTAATAAGGGAGGGACTTTCGGCAGCATAGCGCACATTAAAATATCCATAGCCTCCGTAGGTTCCTTTTTCCACCCTGACGGCTGATCTTTCATCCTTATGCCGTCCTGTGTCAATTATTATCATGCTTTCATGATCCATAAGAAAGGGACGTATGGCAAGTTCTGCCCTGACGTTGTAAGATTCCGGCGATTCTTTACCCGCGCAGGCACCTCGGCAGCTGCCGATCTCGTAATGGAAACAGTTGCCGGCGGATTCATACAGGCCGCATAGCTTCTGGCACAGTTCATAACGGTCAACGATCCTGGCCATGTATTCCTTTCCCTCTGCCTTTGAGGCAAAGCACACAAGCGGGGGTGTGACATGCAGGGATGTTTTTGCAATTGAATACCGGATGTAGCCTTCCTTATCTGTCTGGCTGTATAAACCGTACTGAAAAGAGCTTCTTTTCTGAGCCCTGTTGTAGTATGGTTTATGTTTCTTGATTTCCTCCGATTCCATCAGAAGGGCTATCAGCTCATTGCCTGTCAGTTCATAGCTTATATCCGCTGTACGGTCACACATTTCAATGGCCCGCCGAGAAGAAAGGCCCGTAAAATGTGACAGCACTCTTTTCTTTATGTTCCTGCTTTTACCTATGTAAATAATCTCCTGCCGTTCGTTATAAAAGTAGTAAACCCCCGGGGCTTCCGGCAGCTTTTCAAATGTTGCCGGGTCAAGCATCGGGTTCAGTCTGCCTGCTGCAGGAGTTGCCGCGGATAGATGATCCCCTTTGCCCTGGCTGTTTATTCTCACAAGCAGTTCAAAAAGCCTGGAAGTTGCCGTGGCGTCTCCCAAAGCCCTGTGCCTTCCAGTCACTTCAATATTCAGGTCGCGGCAGAGATTGCCAAGACTGTATGATTTCAGGCCCGGAATCAGTTTATGGCTGAGCCTTACCGTGCAGAGCTTTTCTCTCCTGTAATCATAACCAAGTCTGCTGAATTCATTCCTTATGAAGTTATAGTCAAAGTTTACATTATGCGCCACAATAACGGCATTTTCTGTCAGCTCGACAATGTCTCTTGCAATTTCATGAAATCTGGGTGCATTCAAAACCATTTCATCCGTGATTCCTGTAATCTGGCTGATATAATATGGAATGCTGCAGCACGGATTGATCAGGGTGGTGAATTTACTTAGCTCCTTTTTGCCGTCATGCAGGATAATTGCAATTTCTGTCACCCTGTCCCTGAGGGGATTGCCGCCGGTGGTCTCTGTATCAATGATGGCATACATCGGTAGTAAAAATAATCAACGCGGTCAAATTGCATTATTCCTTTTCCCGGGTGTTTTCAACAGGTATTAATGTTATTAACAAAGCAATAAAACATAAATATTCACTTTTGACTTACTTTCAGTAAGTGGTAGTAAATAATTAATTTAATATATGTTATCATTAGTGTCCACTTAAATGAAGTTGATTTTCAACTGCATATATTTTAGTTCTTT